>JAJDNM010000141.1 GCA_022340665.1 Acidobacteriota bacterium
GCAGCCGAGCCCGACCGCTGACACTTCGAGGCCATCCCGGCCCAGGGTGCGTGATTGCATATCTGCCTCCTCATGGAGAATTTGGTGTCTATTCTGCAACAGTGCGGATGGGGCAGGTATTCTGACTGGATCACCACCGGCGTTTTCGGAAACGGGAACCCGAAGGGGAACGCATCCGCCTTTCGGCTCCGCCGGGACCAATAGGCGGGACGAGAAAAACCCGCGCTCCGGAGAGCGCGGGTGATGGATTGAGGGGAAATAACGGTTACTTTCGCGGGTGATTGATCTGCGCCTGGGCGGCGGCGAGGCGAGCGATCGGCACCCGGAAGGGCGAGCAGCTCACGTAGTCCATGCCAACGAGATGGCAAAACTCCACACTGTTCGGTTCGCCGCCGTGCTCACCGCAGATCCCGACCTTGAGGTTGGGACGGGTCTCGCGACCCCTGTCGATGCCGGTCTTGACCAGCTCACCCACCGAATCACGATCGAGGACCTGGAAGGGATCGACAGCGAGGATCTTCTTGTCCAGGTATTCGGGCAGGAAGCCACCGATGTCGTCACGCGAGAAGCCGAAGGTCATCTGCGTCAAGTCGTTGGTGCCGAAGCTGAAGAACTCGCAGGTCTTCGCGATCTCGTTTGCGGTCAGGGCCGCGCGCGGGATCTCGATCATCGTGCCGTAGAGATGCTCCACCTCGTCGACGCCATACTTTTCGCAGACCTCGGCGTGGATCTTCTTGGCCGATGCGAGTTGTTCGTCGAGCTCCTCCTTGGCGCAGGTCACGGGGACCATGATCTCGGGGAAGCAGGTTCTTCCGTCCTGACGGATCTCGGCCGCCGACTCGAGGATGGCACGGAACTGCATCTCCGAGATCTCGGGGAATGTGATGCCGAGACGCACGCCGCGGTGACCCATCATCGGGTTGAGCTCGTGCAGCTCGTCGGCCCTGCGGTCGAGCACCTCCGCCGTGATGTCGAGGGCCTCGGCGAGCTCCTTGCGCTCCGCCTCGTTCTGGGGCACGAATTCGTGCAGCGGCGGGTCGAGCAGGCGGAAGGTCACCGGCCGCTCACCCATGACCTCGAGAGTGCGCTTCATATCGCGCTTGACGTAGGGGTAGAGCTCATCGAGGATCTCGCGCCGCTCCGCCTCGGAGCCGGACATGATCATTTTGCGCAGGATGAAGAGCGGCTCCTCGGAGCCCTTGCCATAGAACATGTGCTCGGTACGGAAGAGGCCGATGCCCTCGGCGCCAAATTCGATCGCAAGACCGGCGTCTTCAGGGGTTTCGGCGTTGGTTCGGACCTTCATTACGCGAATCTTGTCCGCGAGCTTCATGAAATCCACGAAGCGCGGGTTCTCGGTGGCGTCGATCATCGGCATCTCACCAGCGTAGACCAGGCCTCTGGTGCCGTTCAGAGTGAATACATCACCTTCGTTGAAGACCCGGCCGTCGGCCTTGATTGTCTTGCCGACGACGTCGATGTCGAGGGTGCCGGCGCCGACGATGCAGCACTTGCCCCAACCTCGTGCGACCAGCGCCGCGTGCGACGTCATGCCGCCGCGACCGGTCAGGATGCCGACCGCAGCACGCATGCCCTCGACGTCCTCGGGGTTGGTTTCCTCCCGAACCAGAAGCACAGTCTTGCCCTGCTTCACCCACTCCACCGCATCGTCCGCGGAAAACACGATCTGACCGTAGGCACCGCCGGGACCGGCGGGCAGGCCCTTGGCGATCGGGTCGGCGTCCCGCTCGGCGGATGGGTCAACGATCGGGTGAAGAAGCTCGTCGAGCTGGTCGGGCCGGACCCGCAGCACAGCTGTCTTCTCGTCGATGAGACCCTCAGAGAGCATGTCCATGGCCATGTTGAGGGCTGCGGTTCCGGTTCGCTTGCCGACCCGCGTCTGGAGCATCCACAGCCGTCCATCCTGGATCGTGAACTCGATGTCCTGCATGTCGCGGTAATGCTGCTCGAGCTGGTTGCGGATAGCGAAGAGCTGCTCGTAGACTTCGGGCATCGCCACCTGCAGGGATGGCAGATGCTCGTTCTGCTCGTTCTTGGTGTCCTCGTTGAGTGGGTTGGGGGTACGAGTCCCCGCCACCACATCCTCGCCCTGGGCGTTGACCAGCCACTCGCCGTAGAACTTGTTCTCGCCGGTCGCCGGGTTGCGGGTGAAAGCAACGCCGGTCGCCGAGTCATCGCCCATATTTCCGAAGACCATCGCCTGCACGTTGACCGCGGTGCCCCAGTCGTCCGGGATGCCCTCGATGCGTCGGTAGGAGACGGCGCGCTTGCCATTCCACGACGAGAAGACGGCGCCGATGCCGCCCCACAGCTGTTCCATGGGATCGTCCGGGAAGTCCTCGCCGAGAACTTCCTTGACCTTCGCCTTGAAGCGCTCGCAGAGCTCCTCGAGATCCTCGGCCGAGATGTCGGCGTCGGTCTTGTAGCCGCCCTTTTCTTTGACCTCTTCGAGCATGCGGTCGAGCTGCTGGCGGATGCCCTGGCCCTCCTCGGGCTCGATGCCGGCCGCCTTCTCCATCACCACGTCCGAGTACATCATGATGAGACGCCGGTAGGCGTCATATACGAATCGCGGATTACCGGTCTTCTCGATGAGCCCGGGAATTGTCGCCGAACAGAGACCGCAGTTGAGCACGGTCTCCATCATCCCGGGCATCGAGGAACGGGCGCCCGAACGCACCGAGACCAGAAGAGGATCCTTCGGATCGCCGAACTTCGTACCCATGATCTCCTCGACCTTGGCCATTGCCGCGTCAACCTCGGCCTCGATCGTCGACGGGTAGGTCTGGTCGTGGTCGTAGTAATACGTACAGACGTCGGTCGTTAGGGTGAAGCCAGCCGGGACCGGGATTCCGAGATTGGCCATTTCGGCCAGGTTGGCACCCTTGCCGCCGAGGAGATTCTTCATTTCGGCCGTCCCGTCAGCGGTCCCACCGCCGAACGAGTACACGTACTTCGTTTCGCTCACTATTCGCCTCCTTCGACTTGCAGCTTCGATAGGTCAGCAAGTTTCATGAAATGTCGTCCAAGTTCCATCAAGAGCGCGATCCGGTTGTCCCGAACGCGCTCGTCCTCACACATGACGAGTACCTCGACGAAGAAACGCTCGAGGATATCTGTTATCGGTTCCATCGCGGCGAAGGCCTGCTCAACTTCCCCCTTTGGTACGTACCGCTGCAGGGTGTTCGCAAACTCGACGGCTGCGTCGTACAGCTCGCGCTCCTCATCCATTTCGAAGAGCCCCGGATCGACACCCCGATCAGGCTGCTCCTCGGTGATGTTGCGCACCCGCTTGAAGGCGAGCGCAAGCTGGCGGAAGTTCTCCGAGGTGCGCACCTTTTCGAGGGCTTGCGCACGGACGATCGCCGCTGGCAGGTTCGACCAGTCGGCCGCCATCACCGCATCCGCGGTATCAAAAGAGACGCCGACAGTGTCGATCAGCCATCTCCGCACCCGATCCTCCAGGAAAGCCGTTACCGCCGCGGAGACCGCCTCGGTCCCTTCCTCCGAATAATTCGCAACGTTATCGACGGCATTGCCGATCACCGTATCGAGATCGATCTCCCAGCCGGCCTCGGCAACGATCTTGATCGCGCCCTGGGCGGCACGCCGGAGCCCGAACGGGTCCTTCGAGCCGGTCGGGTTTTCACCCACCGCAAAGAGTCCGGCCACGGTGTCGAGCCGATCCGCAACCGCGAGCAACTTCCCGGCGACCGATTCCGGCACTTTGCCCTCGAAACCGACCGGCAGGTAGTGATCGCGAACCGCGGTCCAGAGATCCTCGTCGGCACCCTCGAGGCGCAGGTAGTGTCCGCCCATGATGCCCTGCAACGAGGGAAACTCGGCCACCATATGGGACAGCAGGTCTGCCTTGGCCAGGCCGGCAGACGCCCGAAGCCGGTCGGGATCGATCTCCGATTGCAGCAGGTTCGCGATGTTTACGGCCAAGTCGCCCACCCTGAGTGCTTTGTCGCCCAACGAACCCAGGACACGGTGGAACTCGAGCCGTCCGAGGTTCGGAACAAGGTCGTGCAGCGACCTCTTGCGGTCCTCGGAGAAGAAGAACCGGGCATCGGCCAGTCTGGCTCCGATCACCCACTCGTTGCCCTGGCGAATCAGCCCTTCAGGATCGTCCTTGCGGTCGATGACCCCGATGAAGGCATTTTGCAGACCGCCATTGTCGGTGTTTTCGAGAATCAGGCATTTCTGGTGGTGACGGAGGGTGGTGACGACCACCTCCGGCGGCAGCTCGAGGAACCGCTCTTCGAAGCTGCCGGAGATCAGCCCGGGCCATTCAACCAGCTCGACATGCTCGGCCATCAATTGCGGATCCGGATGCACCCGAGCGCCGGCCTCGGAGGCGAGCCGTGCAGAGAGCTCTGCGAGCCGTTTCTGGCGCGCCGCGGAGTCCACCACGACGCTACGTTCCATCAGTGCATCGACGTAGCCATCGGCGGTTTCGAGCTCGAAGGACTCCGGCGAATGGACGCGGTGGCCGACGGTGGATCTCCCCGCCGTAACACCGAAGATCTCGCACGCCACCACATCGCAATCCAGGAGTGCGACGATCCCGTGGACCGGACGCACGAACACGTTCGTACCGTCGCCCCATCGCATCATCTTCGGAAAACGAAGAGCGCCGACCACGGCTGGCACGATTTCGGCGAGGATCTCGGCAGTCGGCCGGCCCTCGTGGACCACGGTCGCAGTGAGGTACTCACCCTTCGCGGTTTCGATCCGCCCGACCTCGTCGAACGGCAATCCCACCTTGCGGGCGAATCCCTCGCCCGCCGGAGTCGGCTTGCCTTCGGCATCGACCGCTACCTTCGCAGGCGGTCCGGTCACTTCCTCCGTTCGCTCAGCCTGGCGACCGGGTAGGTTCTCGACCACAACCGCAAGTCGACGAGAGGTGGAAAGCGCCGCAATTTCGAAATCTGAGTATCCGGCTTCGGTGAGCTGGGCGGCAAACAGCTCATCGAGCTGTCGCCGCGCGCCGGGAAGAGCGGCCGCAGGGATCTCTTCAGTTCGGATTTCGAGCAGGAACGTCGCCATCAGTCGACCTCCCGCGCGAGTGGAAAGCCGAGGGCTTCGCGCTGCTCGAGATGAGCGCGCGCCGCCGCCACCGAGTTCCGTCGCACACGGGCGATGAGCCCCACCCGCTCGGTGACGGAGATCGCACCTCGTGCGTCGAGAAGATTGAACAGGTGGGAGGTTTTGAGGGCCGCCTCGACGGCCGGAATGACGAGCGGAGGATCATGCTCGAGGCAGCGTTGCGCTTCCGCCTCCCAGTCTTCGAAGTGACGCCGGAGCATCTCGACGTTGGCGAGCTCGAAGCCGTAGACCGAGGCCTCACGCTCGTCTTCCAGCCGAACGGCGCCGTAGGTAATGCCTCCACCCCACTCGATGTCGTATATCGAGTCCTTGCGCTGGAGAAACATCGCAATGCGTTCGAGCCCGTAGGTGAGCTCGGCCGAGATCGGCGCCAAATCGATGCCTCCGGACTGCTGGAAGTAGGTGAACTGTGTGATCTCCATCCCGTCGAGCAGCACCTGCCATCCGACACCCCACGCGCCGAGGGTCGGCGACTCCCAGTTGTCCTCCTCGAAGCGGATGTCGTGCACCGCCGGATCGATGCCGAGCGCACTGAGGGATTTCAGATAGAGCTCCTGAACGTCGTCCGGCGATGGTTTGAGGACCACCTGCAGTTGGAGGTGACGCCCGAGACGGAAGGGATTCTCGCCGTAACGGGCGTCCGCAGGACGCCGTGACGGCTGCACGTAGGCGACCCGGTAAGGCTCCGGCCCCAATACCCTCAAAAAGGTCTCCGGATGCATCGTCCCCGCGCCAATTTCGACATCGTACGGCTGCTGAATGATGCATCCGCAGTCGGCCCAGTAGCGTTGGAGATCAAGGATCAGGGTTTGCAGGTCCAGGAGCGCCTCCGAGGCGTGTCGCACGAGCCGGAAATATACCACGACGGCGGGATTGAGGGGTGATTTTCTGAAAACGGCAGATATAAACACACCCTATGAAAAGGATACTCGTTTTCTGACACCGCAAAAATCAGGCGATCAAACCAATGGTTCAAACGAAGGGATCATCGTTGCGTCGGTTGGTCGTCAGTGTTCGCCGGAAATCGCATCCAGACTCCGCTGGTGCCGTCTTCAAAATCCTCGATGGTGATCGGCACCTGATCGGAAGCGGGTATCTGTGAATTTTCGCCTGAATTCAGACTTCGAGAAGACCAGAGCACAAAACCTCGCACCGGACAGCCATCAGTCGCCGGCTGATAATTCAGGCGAATCCACGCGTTGATCCTGCTATCCACCTTTCGCAAGTCGTTCGTTCGAACCAGGACCATCCCGGGTGGGTTTTCCGTCAGCTCGGCAATCACTCGTCCCGCAAGCCGATTTCGTACCGGCGATCTCGGAAGCAACGGGTAGTCATAAATCACTCCACTGGCTGGCACGGTTTCGGTGAGCAGGTAAATCCCCGGCTGCGGCCCGAGCTGCCAGAAGCAATCTCCCGGCTTGACGTACGCACTCACGCAACCGGCCAGTCGCCGTTCGTCGAGGAACTCGTCGCCGTACTTTCGTCGCGACCACTCGTCTGGTGGCAACCGCAGATAATGAACATGAATGAGGCCAAGAGCCGCCAACACAGTGATTGCTGCAAAGCGAAGAACGCCGGGACGGATCAGGAATTTTTGGAAACCGACCGCTGACGCGAGAACCAATGGCGGAAGGAACAGCTGGTAGTAGTGAGGGTGAAATCTGCCCGGGGCTGCAACAGCGACGGCCGAACCCAGGATCACAGCGAGAATCCGTCGACGTCCCGGTGAGTCCAGTCGCGTCAGACCCGCAACGCCGGCGAGCGATAGAAGCCCTATGACTGCGATGGAGCTCGTTGGGAGGTGGTTGCCAACCCGAAGGAACTCCTGGAGGCTCGAAAGCATGGTGCTCTGTCTGTAAGCCAGATTGTAGCGAACAAGCGCATCCCAGACCGCCTCGCCCCCGGCACTGAAAACACACCACGCCATGACTGGAACCACGCCGCACATCACGGCGAAGCCCCACCGTACGAGGAATGCGGCGGTATTTCTTGGTCCTTTTCGCCTCCAAATTTCAGCCACGTCGACCGCGGCCAGGAAACCGAGCGGCGCGGCCACGACCATTTTGAGGAGAAGTCCGCCGGCGGTCAGCCCACCTGTCGTCAACGCAATTGTTCCGGCCAGCCGCGAGCGCCAGCTGAGAGAGGCCGCCATCGCCCAGGCCACGCACGCGTTCATCGGGAGTTCGACATTCGGCTGGTTTGCCTGGAGGCCAAGATCTGCGCCGACAAAAACCCAAAGAGAACCGGCGAGGATTGCCCCGGATTTGCCGGCTACCCGGTGTCCGGCAACCATCAGCCCCACCAATGTCAATACGGAAAAAGCCACGTTGACCAGCAACACGGCTGGCACACCAGGACCAACCAGGACCGTCGCACCAGCAAAGATCAGGTGGATTCCCGGAGGCTTGTGGTCCCAAAGGTCCGAGTAGAGCGGTCGGTCATTCAAGATTTCCCGGCCAACGACGGCGTAGGCCGAGATATCTCGATCTAGAGGTTCGTTTCGCAACATCCAGCGAGTCCCGACGATCCATACAACCAGCACGACCACCGCAACCCACAGGGCATGACTCCGTAAGAAATGCTTCAACGCGGATGCCGGGACCGAATCCATTCGTTCGCTATCTCCTGTCCAGCATTCCTTTCGAGAGGTCGGGGGCGGCTTGTCGTTTCCGCAACCGGGGGCCAAATCCATTTTAGGTCCGAACCAGGCACGCGAGTAACACTGAAAACCGGGCACATGGGTAAATTGTTGTGCAGCGGTATGGATGGACCATGATGTGAGCCGACGGGCCCTTGCGGGCGGATCTTCAAAAGAAGACGCGTACTCGGATAAACAACAGGCGGGCCAATGGCCCGCCTTAAGATCGATGTCGATTTCTATCAGCTAGAGCGCCTTGATCGCCTCCACCATCGGCGGAATGACCTCGAAGAGATCACCGACGACGCCGTAGTCGGCGACCTTGAAGATCGGCGCGTCGGGGTCCTTGTTGATGGCCACGATGACCTTCGACGACGACATGCCGGCAAGGTGCTGGATTGCACCGGAGATGCCCGCCGCGATGTACAGCGATGGGCTCACCACCTTGCCGGTCTGGCCGACCTGGTGCGAGTGCTCGATCCAGCCCGCATCGACCGCCGCGCGGGAGGCGCCGACCGCGCCACCCAGAGCGTCGGCCAGCTCCTTTATGAGAGCGAAGTTCTCGGGATCCTTGATGCCGCGCCCGCCGGAGACGATGACGTCCGCTTCGGCCACGTCCAGCTCGCCGCCTGCGGTCTCGACCAGCTCCTTGACGATGGCGCGAATAGAGAGTGCGAGACCGTCGAGCGGCACCACCTCACCGGCTCCAGCCGATTCCTCGGCCGCGAAGACGTTAGGCCGCAGGCTGATGACCTGGGGCGAGTTTCCGGAGGTATCAGCGGTCGCGAAGGCCTTGCCCGAGTAGACCGGCCGCCGGACCTTGAAGGTCTCGCCGTCGAGGGTCAGACCGACCGCGTCAGGAATCGCGCCGACGCCAAGGCGTGCGGCGACCCGGGGCGCGAGATCACGCCCCATGGCGGTGCCGGCAAAGAAAATGGCGCCGGGTTGGGCCTGTTCGACCGCTTTGACCACGGCCTCGGCATAGCCTTCGGCCGAATAAAGATCGAGATTCGCGTCGTCCGCGACGTAGATCTTGTCCGCACCCCAGGCGCCGAGGCCGGAAGCCGCATCACCGATTCCGGAACCGGCAATGACAGCACTGACGTCTCCGCCCTGCCTCTTGGCTTCGGACAATGCCTGTAGGGATGCCTTCCGGATCTCTCCGCCGCGTTGCTCCACAAAAACGAGAATTCCAGCCATCATCGCCTCCCTAGATCGCCTTCGCTTCTTCGCGAAGGAGTTTGACGAGCTCGGCCGCGGCAGCCGCCGGGTCGTCCTCGCCCTGGATGATGGTTCCCGCAGCCTTTGCGGGCGGCAGCTCGAACTGCTCGACCCGGTAGAAGCCGCCGGCGCTCTCATCGACCCCGAGGCTCGCGACCTCGACCTTTTCAACCGGCTTCTTCTTGGCCGCCATGATCCCCTTGAGAGCTGCATAGCGGGGCTCGTTGAGGCCCTTCTGACAGGTCACCAGGGCCGGCAGCGGGCTCTCGACCTTCTCCTTGCCGCCTTCGACGTCGCGCCCCGCGGTCAGCGATCCGTCGGCCACCTCGAGCTCGGTAATGCTGGCAACGTGCGGCAAATCGAGCAGCTCGGCGAGCATCTGGCCAACCTGGGCACAGTCGGTGCCGACACCCTTGATGCCGCAGAGCACGAGGTCATACTCGCGGTCCTTGATGGCCGCCGCCAAGACCTTGGCAATCGTGAGGCTGTCCCCGAGAGTCGCCTCGCCGCCGAGAACATGCACCGCCTGGTGCGCGCCCCGGGCGAGACAGTCTCGCAGGGCCGCCTCTGCGTGATCCGGACCGTAGGTCATGACCGTGACCTCGCCACCTTTCGCCTCGGTGATCTGAAGCGCCTCTTCGAGGGCGTATTCGTCGTAGGGAGAGACGATCCACTTGATGGCGGATTCGTCGATACCCTTGCCGTCTCCTCCGATCTTGATGACCGACGCCGTATCCGGCACGCTGGCCATGCACACAATACAGTTCACAACTTGCCTCCTTCGCTGAATTGTTGGAAAAATGAATGGTCATTCACAGCCGGTAGTTTAACACCACCTCCTCCCCTCGCGTTTCTCTCATCGACGGCTCTTGTGAGGTGCGCATGCCGCGTCGCCCCGGTGAGAAGCGCTGCTCACAGGAGTTGTTGATGCGGCACGCCCGTCTCACGGGAGTATTCCGCGAGGCAAGGGCTTCTCAGTCCGCGTGCTCTTCGCGCAGGCGCCGGATCTCGTTGTCGTAGGCTTCCATGACTTGATGGTGGCGGAGGAGCCCGATCACAGGCGACGGCGGAGCACCATCGAGGACCGGCAGGATTTCACGCTGGAGGGCCGTGAATCGCTGGACCGCGGTGTGGAGATCGTCGTCCGGCACCAGGTAGGCCATGCCCCTGGCTGTCACCCCGAGGTCAGAAGCGACCAGAAGCGGCCACACTTCGGGCGTTGCCATGACGCGGCGCACGTCATTGATGCTGAACATCCCCTCCACCTCGCCGTCGGCATCGACCACCGGGAACGCGTACTGGTCGGTATCGGCGACCATCTCGAGCACGGTCTCGAATCGGGTGCCCGTCGGAACGGAAATCACCGCTTGGTCCGGATCCATAACCTCGGCGACCGTCAGGCGCTCGAGAACATCGATCTGGAATTCGCCGAGGTGGGCCGGCGAATCGATTCGGCCCGGCACCTGCGCCTCGTAGATGCTCGTCCCACGCGTCAGCAAATAGGCAACAGAGGACACCAGCATCATCGGGACCAGCAGTCCGTACGACCCGCTCATCTCCGCTACCATGATCAGGGAGGCTATCGGGACCTTGGCGACACCGGCGAAGAACCCGCCCATCCCGACCAGCACGCAGGCCGCCGTCGGCGGAGCGAGCTGGGGGGCGACCCGCGACACGAGGTCGGCAAAAATTGCGCCGGTTACGCCACCGATCACCAGCGATGGCGCGAAGACTCCACCCGACCCTCCGGACGAGATGGTGAACGAGGTAGCGAGGATCTTGGCCGGCAGCAAGAGGATCAGGATCTTGAGCGGCAGATGGTGGTCCATGGTGAGCTGCAGCCACCCGTAACCGCCACCCAACACCTGAGGCACCGCAATCGCCAACACGGCAAGCAAAAGACCGCCCACCGCCGGTTTGGTCCACTTCGGGATCGGCATCGGAGCGAAGACCTTGTCTCGCATCCCGTAGAAAACCTTGACATAGATATAGCCAACCATGGCCACGATCATGCCGAGGACGAGGTAGGCCAGGAGTTCGTGGGGCCGCACGAAGCGTATGTCGGCGGTGCGAAAGATGGCGTCCCACCCGGTCAGCGAGGCCACCACCACGTAGGATACGATCGACGAGATGATGGCCGGAATGAGGGCTTCGGACTCGAAGTCCGGGTCGGAGTAGAGCACCTCGACCGCGAAGAGAGCGGCGCCCAGCGGTGCCCTGAACATGCCGCCGATACCTGCGGCCATGCCTGACACCACCAGAACTCTGCGATCGTGATAACCGAGGCGCAGCACATCTGCGAGGTACGAGCCGAAGCCGGCGCCGACCTGTGCCACCGGACCCTCTCGACCGGCCGAGCCTCCCGAACCAATGGTCAACAGCGAGGCTAGGAGCTTCACCGGTACGATCCGCTTACGGAGTACGGCTCTTTCACGGTGGTAGGCGTTGATCACCGCATCGGTGCCGTGTCCCTCTGCCTCAGGCGCGAAGGTTTGCACCAGCCATCCGACCACCAGCCCGGCCAGCGGAAGCACGACCAACAGGAGCCACGGCCGATCGGGCATGCTCCATGTGACGGTGGCCGACTCCCCATGGCCGGGGACATGGAAACCGACGACGTTACCGAGCAGGAGCGAGCCTAGCCCGTCGATGCCCCAGGTCAACAGAGCACCGCCGAGTCCCGCGACCACTCCGACCATTATCGCCAGAACCAGCCAACGACCGAAATTGTAGAGATCGACGCGGCTCGCAAAACGTGCGATCTCTCTGATCCAGGTCTGTCCCAGCCGGGTCATCTCTCCGTCCAATCAGTCGATCGATTGACTTCTGCACCCGGTAGGACGATCCGCTGTGGTCATCGTCACTCGAAGAGACCCACGGCCAGGCACGCGTTGGTGCCACCAAAGCCGAAGGAGTTTGTCAGGGCGATTTTGATGTCGGCATCGCGAGCGGTGTGCGCAACGTAGTCGAGGTCATTTTCGGGATCCGGATTGTCGAGGTTGATGGTCGGCGGCACGACACCGTTGATCAACGACAGCACCGATATCCCGAACTCGAGACCGCCCGCGGCACCCAGAAGATGTCCGGTCATCGACTTGGTCGACGAGACCATCAGCTTGTGCGCATGGTCCCCGAAGACACCCTTGACCGCGATTGTTTCGACGATGTCGCCGGCCGGTGTCGAGGTCCCGTGAGCGTTGATGTAGTCGACGTCCTCGGGGTTGAGGGATGCATCGTCGAGGGCCGCCTGTATCGCCCTGATGGCTCCGTCCCCATCCTCGGACGGGGCCGATATATGGAAGGCGTCAGAACTCATACCGAAACCGAGCACTTCACACAGGATCGACGCGCCCCGCCGCTTTGCATGTTCGAGCTCTTCGAGGATAACGATTCCCGAACCCTCGCCCATGACGAAACCGTCGCGGTCCCTGTCCCACGGCCGAGACGCCTTTTCCGGCTCGTCGTTGCGGGTCGAAAGAGCCCTCATTGACGAGAACCCGGCAAGAGGCATCTTCGAGGTCACCGCCTCGGATCCACCAGCGATGATCGCGTCAGCGTAACCATGGCGAATGTAAAGCAGAGCGTCACCGATGGCGTGGGCCGAGGTCGAACACGCTGTGCAGGTCGCCATGTTCGGACCCTTGGCGCCGGTACGGATGCTCACCAAACCAGAACACATGTTGATGATCGCGCCGGGGATGAAGAATGGGCTTACCCTCTTCGGACCCCGCTCGAGAAGAATCTCGTGCTGTCGCTCGATGAGGGGGAACCCGCCGATACCGGATCCGATGACGACACCAACGCGGTTCGCATTTTCTTCGGTGATCTCGAGACCTGCGTCCTCGAGCGCCATCTGGGTCGCAGCGAGGGCAAAGTGGACAAAGAGGTCGAATCTCCTGGCCTCCTTCGGCTCGATCCACCTCTCGGACTCGAAACCCCGCACCTCGGCGCCGATGTGAACCGGGTAATCTGATGTGTCGATTCGCGTGATGGTCGACACACCGCTTGTGCCGGACATCAGGCCGGCCCACGTCGGCTCGGTCCCGATCCCGAGGGGCGAGACGAGCCCGACCCCGGTGACCACCACGCGACGTGGCATCAGCCAGCCTGGCTCTTCAGGAACTCGTTTGCATCCTTGACGGTCGCGATCTTTTCGGCGGCTTCGTCCGGGATCTCGACCCCGAACTCCTCCTCGAACGCCATCACCAGCTCCACCACGTCGAGCGAGTCCGCACCGAGGTCATCCACGAACGACGCCTCGGGCGTGACCTTCTCCCCATCCACTCCGAGCTGTTGCACGATGATTTCTTTGACTTTCGCTTCTACGTCCATATTCCCCTCCCGAGGGTTGTCTTTCGGCTCGGCCGGACTCTTCCCCGTACCGTGCCGCGAAATACTCCAGCCGACCGCGCCGGACATAACCGGTAACGAGCCCGCTACGCCCATCGCAGATTCAATCACGGTCGCGACTGAGACCAATCGAGCCCTCGTCGCGATTCGAACGCGTTACGTGATAGCACACAGCCATTCCCCACGCAAGGGCCCAAATTCACTTGACATTGTTTTGAAAAAGGAGTATTCAGCCATTTGATGCCGCATTCAGTCGGCAGGGGGAGGTCCCATGGAGTCGTATCTGACCGCCAAGGAAGCCGCAGAGTATCTCAAACTGGCAGAACGGACACTTGTGCGGTTGGCCCACGAGGGCAAGATCCCAGGGGTCAAGATAGGCGGACAGTGGCGATTTCGACGTGCGCTCCTTGACGAGTACCTCGACACGCTCGCTTCGGAATCAGTCACGACTTCCGGGGCGTCGCCGAACCAGGTCATCGATGCTCCGATGGAGGAGATCTTCACCGTCGACCAGATCATCCCCGACCTCGAGGCCGCAAACCGGCCGGAGGTGATTCACGCCATGGCTGAGCACGTCACCGGTCTCGGTTTGGTGGAGGATCAGGCGTGGCTGGAGGCAGCCCTCGCGGCACGTGAACGCCTGGTTCCAACAGCTGTTCCGGAAGGAGTCGCCTTCCTCCATGCTCGCCGGCGAGCCGCGGACAAGTTCCCGAAGCAATTCATCGCCATGGGCCGTTCTCCCGACGGAGTGGTTTTCGGCTCTCCCGACATGGGAAAAACGAATATCTTCTTCCTCCTCGCGCTCAGAAACGACGCCTTGCACCTGAGGTGGCTCTCGCGCCTCGCATGGATCGTCCGCAGCCCCTCCCGCCTGGCGCGGCTGTTGGACGCCGATTCAGCGGAGACGATCCATGCGGCGATGCTCGAAGCTGCCGGCAGCCTCCCGGGCGCGTTGCGCCCGACCGGTGCACCGGCCGGTCGCTGAGACCAAGACAAACCGCCCCGACGGGTTGTACCAACCATCCTGCTTCGCCTTCAACCACGCCGGGACAAACCCACCCACAGCTGAGCGGCGTATAGTGACAACATGGCCAATCCCGGTTTTCAAGGCTCAGTCCTAGAGCCGTGAGGCCGATTCGCCGTATGGCCCCCCAGACGAATCCCGTCTAGAATATTTCGGATATGAAAATCGCACTCATCGGCAGCCACGGGGTCGGCAAGACCACCCTGTGCTTCGAGTTGGCCGCACGTCTCAAGCGGCGTAACGCCGATGTCGAAATGGTGCGCGAGGTGGCGCGTCGGTGCCCGCTGCCCATTAATCAAGAAACAACGGTGGCAGCTCAGGAATGGATTCTCCACACCCAGATCGCGTGGGAAATCGAGGCAGCAGTCGACAACGAGGTCGTGCTCTGTGATCGGTCGGTGCTCGACAACTATTGCTACCTGGTGCATGCCGCAGGGTCCGTGCGAGCCTGGGAGACTTTCATCGATTACTGGATGCCGACCTACGACGTGCTCGTCCATGTGCCGATTTCCGAGAGCCCGGCGTACGATGGCGTTCGCGCGGTGGATCCAGCGTTTCAACAGCTCATCGACGTGCTCCTCGAGGGTATGATCGCCGCCCGCGGGCTGACTCCGCTGCGCCTGACCCCCCCGGACAGAGCGACGTGGTGTGACACGATCATCGACTCCCTCCTGCCGAAACTGGAACCGACTCTTCCGCTCTTCGACGGAGAACCGAAGCCTTGACCGAGCAGCGGAAAACCCGGTTGGGAACCACCCATGGTGCTGTCGACGAAGCCGCAGCGGACCTGGTTCAGGTGATTGACGGATCTGTGGAGCAGCTCTGGGAAACCATCGAATCACTTGAGAGATTGCAGCCTCGGAATCTCGAGCGCTTCCGAGTTTCAATCTTCGGGTCGGCTAGAATCGAAGCCTCTGACCCGCTCTACGCGGAGGCACGAGGACTCGCCCAGCGGCTCACGGAAGCCGGTTGCGACATCGTCACCGGCGGCGGTGGCGGATTGATGCAGGCGGTCGATCAGGGTGCCTCACGCGGCAAATTGAATGAACCCGCAGTGGGTGACCTGCCCGTTCGGCTCGTAGCCGACCTCGAAAACACGCCGTTTGTGGAGCGGGTCTATCGACACCGCACGTTCTTCTCCCGCCTCCATCATTTTGTGCGGCTGTCCTCCGCGTTCATCGTCTTTCCAGGTGGCATCGGATCCACTCTTGAAGCGATGATGGTGTGGCAGCTTCTGCAGGCGAAACACCTTCCGCCAACGCCATTCCTACTCTTCGGGGAGCATTGGCGCGGGCTCCTGAATTGGATCGAGGATGAAGCGCTCGCCCATGGGTATGTCGACGAAGGTGATGTGCATCTTCCGGTCCAGGTGCGCACAGTCGACGAGGCAACAGAGATCATTCTGCACACGCTTCACGAGTTCCACGCGCGAGCCAACGAGCTCCACCGGGCGGATCCGTGACCAACGGATCTGGCACGCGAGAGCTGATCGTCAGCGGTGGAATGCTCGTGCCGATGGCCTCTGACGGAGAGTATTTCGAGGGTGACCTCGCTACCAAAAACGGTCTCATCACGAAAGTGGCCCGCATTTCGATTGACACCAGAGATGACGAACTGATTCTCGACGCCCGTGGCGCCGCGGTGCTGCCGGGATTCATCCAGGGCCACGTACATGTGGTGCAATCGCTTCTACGACACCAGGCTGACGGGCTTTCACTCCTCGACTGGCTGCGGTTCCGGACCTGGCCATACGAGGCGGCACTGGACGGCGACGGTGTCGAGGTGGCGGCCGAGCTCGGAATTGCGGAGCTCCTGTGCGGCGGAACGACAACGGCTCTTGATTTCGGCACCACGCACGACCACGGCCGCGTGTTTCAGGCCGCCAAACGGCTCGGGATCCGGCTCGTATCGGGCAAGACGCACATGGATATCGGAAACGCAGCACCTGCGAGCCTGCTCGAAGATCGAGAAAAGTCGATTGCGGATGCAGCAGCGCTCGGAGAGCAATGGCACGGATCGGAGAACGGCAGGCTGCGGTACGCGGTGGCGCCTCGCTTTGCTCTTTCGTGCTCGCCAACACTTTTGCGGGGGTGCGCGGAGCTTGCTCGCGACAACGGCTGGCTCCTGCAAAGTCATGCTGCCGAGAATCGTGACGAGGTCGAACAGGTTCGGTCCCTGAGCGGTCGCGGCAACGTCGACTACCTCGACGACCACGGCCTCCTCGGAGGTGATGTGGTGTTAGCTCACGGCGTCCACCTCGCGGCGGACGAGATCCGGCGCCTCGCGGAGACCCGGACCACGATCTGCCATTGCCCGGGTGCGAACTTGAAGCTCGGCTCCGGCATCGCCGATGTGCCCGGCCTTCTGGCAGCAGGAGTCCCTGTCGTGCTGGGATCGGACGGGCCGCCATGCAACAACCGGCTATCGATCTTCCACGAGATGAGTCTTGCTGCCACTCTCCACAATCTGCACTACGGACCGGCTGCTCTCGACCCGTGGCGAGTTCTGGCAATGGCGACGCGGGACGGTGCGGCAGCACTTCATCTGGAACGGGAAATCGGGACTCTCGAACAGGGTAAAGCCGGAGACGTGGTGGTGATCGATCTCGAGGATTGGTCGACCCTGCCGGGAGGAGATCCCGCATCGCGGATCGTTTTCGGCGCCGGAACACATGCCGTGCGGCATGTCGTGGTCGCCGGACAGCCGGTTGTGATTGACGGGAGACTGGTGACCACGGACACCGATGATTTACGCAATCGCATCAATACGGCATGGACGGCGACTCGTAGAAGGATGGAGGAGATGCAATTCGAATGAGCGTTCGCCCGATTCTCGTCTACGGTGACCCGCGGCTCGAGATTCCGAGCGAGCCGGTCACGACGTTCGATGCAGAGCTGCATTCGCTGGTGGAAGATCTTTTCGAAAGCGGGTGGAAGGCGCCCGGCCTGGGCCTCGCCGCACCACAGATCGGAGTCAATTTACGGCTCGCTACGATCGACCTTTCAGTGGGCAAAGACCCTGACGCCAAGATCGTCTTAGCGAACCCGACGATTGTCCGCCGCGAGGGCAAAGCCAGCCTCGAAGAGGGCTGCCTGTCGTTTCCGGGCCTTTTCACGGTCCTCGAACGGCCCACCGCCCTGACTGTCCGCACCCAGGACGAGCACGGTGAATGGCGGGAAATCGAGGCGGATGGTCTGCTTGCTCAGGCCGTTTGCCACGAGATCGACCACCTCGACGGAATCCTCCTGGTGCACCATCTGCGGGGGATGAAGAAGCGGCTATTCATGCGTCGAGTGGAGAAGATGAGACGCCTTGGGGTGTGGACGCAATCCACCGCGTGACAAATTCTGAATTCGGAGTTCGGAATTCGGAATGGCCCAGACCCACCCATTTCGTGGTCAAACTAGTGCCAAGCAGGAGTTCAGAATTGCGACTTCAGAATTCCGAACTCTAAAGGCCGGTTGGCAGGCCCTGGCGCGGGTTTGACTGGTAAAGCTCGGAGACGCTGCGCGCCATATCTTCACCAGCCGGGGACACGACCTTCGGCACGACAATCTGAATCGTGTACAGGTGGTCACCGTAGGCCCGCGTTTTGGTGTTTTTGACGCCCTTGCCTCGAAGCCGGAATGTGCGACCCGAGTCCGTACCAGGTGGCACCTTGGCACGTACCGGTCCGTGAACGGTTCCGATTTCGATCTCGCCACCCTTGTAGGCCTCTGAGAAGGTCACCGGAACTGTGGTGTGAATGTTGTCGCCGTCGCGCTCGAAGAACGCGTGAGGAGTGACCCGAACTCGCACGAAGAGATCTCCCGGTTTCCCGTCCAAGCGTCCCTCGGCCCCCTTACCCGCCACCCGTACGCGCTGGCCCGGCGCAACCCCTTCCGGGATCTTCACGCGGAGTCGTTCGGTCGAAATCAATACGCCCGATCCGTGACAACTCGGACACGGCCGACCTTCTGCCGCACCGCTTCCGTTACAACTCGAACACGTCACCTGACGCTGGACTGGAATGGTGACCGTCGTGCCGCGCACTGCATCGGCAAAAGAGATTTCGATTTCGATTTCCTGATCTGCACCTCGCTGGGGCTGTCTTCGCGCTCTCGAGGTTCTCCCGCGACCAAAAAGCTCGCCAAAAATGTCGCCGAGATCTTGAAAACCACCGCCGGCCCGTTCGAAATCGCCATACTCCACTCGCACGCCCCCCGCATCACGCCACGTTGAACTGGCTCTGCGGAACGGATCGAAACCCATGTCAGGAATGCCATCGACCTGTCCATAGGTGTCGTACTGCTTTCGTTTGTCCTTATCCGACAAGACTGCGTATGCTTCCTGAATCTCCTTGAACTTCTGCTCGGCTTCTGCGTTGTCGGGATTGACATCAGGATGGTATTTCCTTGCCAGCTTGCGATACGCCTTCTTGATCTCGGACGCGCTCGCGGAGCGATCAACACCGAGCACTTTGTAATAGTCTGCAGCCACGATTCCTCCCGACGCCTTGCGCTCAGTGAAATATGAGCGAGTTCCCATAAAATATCAACTGAACCCAAGCTTCGCGCGCCGGTGCCGTAAAATAAATGGGTGGAAGCGTTCGTTGCCTTACCGTTGCTTCTGGTCGCCGGCCCGAGAACGCGTGCCCGCCGAGCGGTCGTCGCGCTCTTCGTCGCTCTCTCGACCGCGGCCGTCATCAACCTGCCGTGGCTGGCCGAACAATTGAATATCTCCTTCGAATCAGAAAGCTCGATCCTGCACGTGCTTTCGAACCCGGGCGTGATGATGGCCACGAATCTCGTGTGCAGCGCTCTCATAGTCTGGGCTCTGGTCCAGCTTCTGCTTGGCGGCGGTCCGCAGCAGCGTTTGGAGCGAACCCTGATGAGCCGCGGGGATTTCGTCGGCGCGGCGCAGATGAGGGCCCAGAAAGGCGACAAGAGAGGCGCTTTCGAGCTCTATCGCAAGGGCAAGGAATGGAACGAGGCGGCCCGGATTGCGCTCGAGCTCGGGCGTGAATCCGACGCCGCCGAGATGTTGAAAAGGGCGGGTGGCCATCATCTGGCGGAAGCGGCACGTCTCTTCCGGCGCGCGGGTGATATCGCCGCAGCCCAACGCTGCGATCGAGGCCTCGCAGAATGGCTCACCAGTCGCGGGAGATTCGATGAAGCGGTAGAGGCGTGGACCCGGGCGGGAGAACCGAAACGCGCCGCGACTGCAGCCGTTCTCGCTCTCGACGAGGGGCGATTTTCTTCGTCCCACACGGCCCTCCCGGCAGCGCGGAGGGCGGTCGAGCAGGTCGGGGATCAACGCACCCTGGCGCGCCTGCACGAGCTGGAAGGGAACTGGCAGGCTGCCGCCCATGCATGGCGGTCGGCGGGCGAGCACGGCTTGGCAGCCGAGATATTCCGCAAGGCCGGCCTGATGCACGAGGCAGCGGTTTGCGAGGCTGCGGCGGGGCACCATCGCGAGGCGGCCGAACTTCGGCTTCGACAGCTCGACAAGCTGCGTGAAAAGCTCGCGGTCGCCGAGGCACATGGGAGGCTCGAAAAGGAACAGGTCGAGAATCTTCGTGACCAGATCAAACATGAGGAAGACCTGCTTGTCCCGTTGCTGACTGAGCTCGGTATGCGTCGGGAGATGCTTGATTTGATCAGCGCCTCCGGCGGCGTGGAAGAAGCGGTCAAGACGATGCTCGAACAGGGAGAGGAGACCGAGGCCGCGGAGTTTGCTGCCAATTCCCAACGGTGGGATATCGCTGCACCGCTGATGGAGAAGCTGAATCGCTGGAGTGAGGCGAGCGACCTCTATGAACTCGCAGAGGATGTCGAGGCAGCAGCCCGGTGCGCCGAAAAGGCTGGAGAGGATGAGCGAGCGCTGCATCTCTACCGGGGACTCGGCGTTCCGGTCGGCATCGCCAACTGCATGGCGCGACTCGGCTACCTCCAGGATGCTCTGGTCGAGCTCCACCGTGGAAATTTCTTGCCCGAGGCCTGTCAGGTGCTGCAAGACCATCCTGGGCCGGTACCGGACATACCTCACGTCATACTCGATATGGCGAAATGGGCCCGCGAGCACCTCTCAGCCGAGGCGTCGATCGCCTGTCTCCAACGGGCAGTTATCGGCGTTGCGCTGCAGCCGGGCAGGCTCGGACCGGCGGTGGCTCTCGCCCACGAGCTCTATCAGGCCGGCGAAAGGGCTCCGGCTCTCGCCCAACTCGAGCGCGTGCTCGCCTTCGACTACTCCTGCGAACCGGCGCGAAAGCTCCGCGCTCTGATCGAGGCCGACGGCCGACCGGCAGCATCAGGAACCGATCAAGCGAAGGCGGCGGCTCGAGATGCAAAGAAGGCGGAGCTCGACGTACAACAACGATACGAAATTCTGAACAAGCTCGGCCGGGGTGGAATGGGCGTCGTGTACAAGGCCCGCGACACTCGCCTCGAGCGCGACGTCGCGATCAAGGTCTTGCGAACGACCTCTGCCGAGGAGGCGGCTCGGCTCGGCCAGGAAGCGAAAGCGGCGGCGACCCTCAACCATCCCGGAATCGTGACGATCCACGATTTCGAGGCCGGGTTCGACGGGTATTTCATCGCCATGGAGTTCGTCCCTGGGGAAATCATGGAGGATCTCTTAAAGTCCGCACCCGAAATGATCAGAAGCCAGCTGGAGCGTTTGCTTCTGTTGGTTGCGCAAGCCGTCGAGTACGCCCATAGCCAGCACGTCATTCATCGCGATCTCAAGCCCGGGAATATTCTCGTCACCCCAGATCACGAGGTGAAGATCCTCGATTTCGGAATTGCCGCCCGTCTCGATCGGGGAGACGGCGAAAATGTCTCCATTTCGGGCACTCCCTTCTATATGGCGCCCGAGCAAATCCAAGGGCAACCGCCGACACCGGCGACCGATATTTACGCCTTCGGGGCGACCGCGTTCCATCTTGCCACCGGCCGGCCGCCGTTTCACACCGGGAACGTGATCGACGCCCACCTGAACACACCGCCGCCAGATCCCCTGGACCTCGAACCGGATCTCAATCCCGATCTCGCGCGCATCATCCTGCGATGCCTCGAGAAAAGCCCCGAAGACAGATATGCAAACACCGCCGAGCTCTGTGCTGACCTGCAGGCGTTGATTGTGTGAGATCCTCTGCCCTTCAGGAGGATCTCCCCGCGAGTTCCAATACCTAGACACGTTCTACAGGCAGCCGAATTCAGCGCACGCTGCTGTCATACCAGCCCTTCTCTCGCAACCTCGAGGACGCACCCACGACGGATTCTGTTGATATGGAAATGTCCGGGTGCGCCTGTGTCGACCCAATTTCCTCAAGCGATTCGTCCGACACACCGCATTCATGCGGACCAGAGGCTCAGCTGACCACCTCTGATCACTCGATGCGGAAGCTCGCCATAGATGGTCGTGCACACCCTCATCCCGACTCACTTTTCATTGGCTGTGCAGAAAGACGGGATCAGCGTTTGCTCCGCCGCAGCGACCGATAATCGGGAATCCTGTATTCCTTGATCTTCGCTATCAACGCGCCACGAGAGAGGTTGAGCTCCCGGGCCGCCTTGCTCTGATTCCCGAGGGATCGTCGCAGAACACGGTCGATCAACAGTCTTTCGACCGCCGGGATCACCACCTTGAGGTCGTCCTCGCCGAGAACCGTTGCGGTGTCGATGCCTGTGCCCGGATCTCCCGCCGATCCGTCCGCCTGCATCACCCTCCGCTGTATCGAACCGCTTACCAGCTCGCCCTCGGGGGTGGCCGATACGAGTCGGCGGATCTCGGTGAGAAGTTCGGCTGTCTGCCCGTCAAAGGTGGTGCCGAGCAGAGAGTCGAGCGTCTCGAGGGCGATACCCCGGATTTCTTTCCCTTGCTCTTCTCCGACCGTCTCCAGCATGCGCACGATCACCAGGGGAAGATCCTCTCGGCGCTCAGCCAGCGTCGGCACGCGAATCACGTTGCTCGCCACCTGGCGAGAGAGCTCGTCAGCGATCATTCCCTGGTCTGCGAGCACCGCAAAATCTTCAGCCGCTGTGAGAATCCACCGGACCTTGGACCCATAGCCAGAGCCCAGGTCCTTGGCGATGACTGCAGCAAGCTCGCCTTGGATTTCTCTCGAAAGTTGTTCGATTGAACGGACCACGACGACCCCGCCACCCGCACGAGCTGCAAGCTCCCGCGCACCGATCGCCCTGCCTGAACCGAAGAGTTCGTTTCGGAAAGACGACTCGTCCCCACCACGGGCTTGCAGGACGCGGATCCACGGCCTTCCGGTTGGTCGCAGGGAGGCGATCAACGAAGCGAGATAGGTTCGGCCCGAGCCGGCGAGCCCAGCGATGAGTACCGGATCCGCAGACCGAGAGGCAGCCAGCACCTGTTCACGGAGCTTCTGAACTGCCTGCGACGTGCCCGGGAGCTTTTTCGCGAGCGTTTTCCTCGAATTCGCTTCCCACTCTCCCAGGAGCTCGCTGGCCCCGGCGACCCTGCGCCAGTGTACGGAAATCATTGCTGCGAGCTCGGCGAGCAGCGTCCGATCCTCATCGCAGTGTTCGTCACTGGTTTCCGCGAGTAGAAAGACCCGAGATACCGCTTCTCCAACAACCAACGGGTAGATCAACACCTCGCCGCCGCCGCTACGAAGCACCGCTACGCGATCGCCGTTGTCCAGCTCGGCAAAGGTCCTGGGCGGAAGCTGTGGTAGGGCTCCCGACCAGTTCGAGACGATCGGCTGCAATTCACCCTGCTGGTCGAGCCATGCCAACACGGCGCGACGCTTTTTGAACACCGTCTCGAAAAACACCTGAAGGGCGGCTACAAGATCCGAGTGGAGGCCATTTCGAAAGACATCCAACAGCTGACGGCGCGCCAGGGCCAATCGCGGTGGTTCGTTGTACAGCACCACCTCTGATCGTGATCTGGGTTCCTCCTCAGTCGCGGCCCGCGAGTCGGCGGCCTCTTCTGTCTTCGGCTCTTCTGCGGTACCGACCTCCACAGATTCGAATGGACTCACATCGGCCGCCAGGATCAGGAGAGTGGCCGTACCGATTCGAAGCCTGTCCCCTTCGTTCAGTACCCCTCGCGAACGTCGTGTTCCGTTCAGCAGCACGATCTGGCGGGGCTGTCCAAAAAAGGTGTAGGAATCTCCGCTTCGGCGGATCACGATGTGGACTGGGGCAACTCCCGGGCTCCTCAAAACCACGTCATTGCTGCTCGAGGCGCCAATCGACACGACTTCCTTGGCAAGGTCGTAACGGAGATCGGAACCGTCTCCCGAGTCGATCGCCATCGTCAACATGAGCCCTCCGGTCTCATCAGAGCCACGCTCTTGCCAGCTCCCAGAGATTTCCGTGAAAGCTGAACTCGCACATTCGCCCGCACAACTCTCTATCCGGCTAGCCGACAATGAGACTCACGGAAAGCTTAAGCTGCGGACCCGAATGTGTCAATCGAAAGCACAGTTTTTGTGCCATTACGAAATCTGGACACCCATCCGTTGTCCCGGTCAGACTGAACGTGCCGGATGGCCTGGACACACTCGTCTTGTGAGAGGATCAGTCTCCAACCATCATCCCGAACCATTGGACCAACCGGATTAGGTCTGTCAGATCGGGAAGTTCATCTCCACTGCAGTCCGCCACCAGGACACCCGCGACGGCTCCTTCTCTTCCAAGGGGAATGATGGCCGTTTTGGGGGATAGCTCAGGGACACCGAGAGCACTGGCGAGCTGACCTGCTCCAATGCCGCCGGGCTCGATTTCGGTCAGAGCCTTGCCTGACCGGATCACGCCCTCGACCAAACTGATCCCGCGTGGAAGGTCGGTTTTCGATTTCCTCAACCGATAACCGAACCCCGCGCGTCTGCGAATCGATTGCTCCTCGGCGACCAATATCGCAACCCGCGAAAAATACGCGGCGGCAAGCTGTAGCAAGGCGCTGACGCCGTGTTCAGGGCCACCATCAGAGAGCAGAGTTTCGACCAGCTCCGAGACACCCGGTGGCAGCCCGGGGTCTCGTTCCTGCTGGCGTAACCGAAGTTGCCGGTCCACGACCGATGACAGTGATTCGGCAATATTCGAGGCGGCGACGTTGATGTCGCCGGTTGGCGCTGGTAGGAGAAAGGAGGTCCCTGCATCAATCAACTCCTGAACCCATGCCGGATCTTCGAGCGGCCCTACGTACACGAGAGGCACCGGCGGATCGACCTTGGACACGCGACGCACGAGAGAAAGCAACTGTTGCTCCGACCCGATCTCCGTACCGGTCCGCTGGTGGTGCACGACGACGAGATCCAAGCCGTCGAGGTCCTCGTCATCCGACCCCGTCAACGGCTGCAAACGCCACCCCTGCCGGCGCCAATCCAGTTCGAGATTTCCCCACCACCATCTCGGATTCGGCGTCAGTACACCGATTTCGGTGAATAACATGTCCTCTGGAGCATCTGCCTCCAAATCCAGCACCAGATCGTCGAGCGGATTCTGGGGAGCTTGATCCGGAAGATCGTTGACGGGCGATGTCTGTGATACCGCCATCGCATCGGAGGGCTCTTCCTCCAGCAGCAACTCCACCTCGAAATCCGTTGAAGCGGCGCCTGCCGCTTCGACGTATGTCGTCAGATTCACCATATCGCCGACCAGTCTTTCAACCCGCCTCGGCGTGAATCGAAAATCCCCGTAACGGGATCCGAGGATCTTGCCCGCCCTTTCCAGATCGCTCCTGGTCGGCGCCCTGACCCGCCCTTTCTCCATCTCGAGACGAAGGGACCCCTCAGGTGTGTCGATCTCGAGCACTCCGTTCGGCGAGGTGGCCGACACCAGCCGAAGTAAATCGGTTGCTGCCAGGTGCTCAAGGCTTCCCGACAGAGGCCGTCTCATCGTTCCACCTCCCGAGGTGGATCTTCAACTTCGGAATTTGCTACGTAGCTCATGAAGTCACCAGATTTTAACTCGAACCGCCGCCTGTGAACGACATGCTCACCCGAAACCACCTCGAGCTGCCACACTCCCGGGAGCAGATTGGAGAATCGGGCCAGCGGGTCGAACCGTGCGCGTCGAATATCGCTGCCGCTCCGGAGAATGGCAATCGTGTCGGAGTGATTCGTAGGCGGCACCAACCGGCAAACGAGGTTCGCACCATGGTTTGGCCGCACGATCCGGCCGCCAAACCTGGGTAATCGGTCGAGACCATCATCGGAAACAGCGAGGACCTGCACCTCCGGACTTCTCGTCACGGTGTCAGGAAAGACCAGGTGTCGGGGGGTGACCGTCCAGAGACCGAGTGTCGGGTCACTGGCAACCCAACCGGCGCCAGGCAAGCGGCATTCGATCCAGCGATGGGGAATCGGCTGTCGATCACCGACCAACAATCCGCTCACAGTGCGAGCCTCGTATCCTGCCGCCCGCAGCAGCGCGACAACGGCGTTGGCGAGCCCGGAGCAACGTCCTCTGCCACGCTCGAGGACAGATGTAGCATCCTGCGAACCGAGATCTTCGATGTCGACAACTACTCTGTCCGCCGCCCAGTCAAGAATCAGAGTTGCGCCCTCCCAGGCATCAAGGTCCGGACTCAGCTTCTCTTGCAGGTCACCTGGTAGAGAGAAGCCATCTGGCACCTCGGGCCGATTGCCGGCGATCACATCTTCGTAGGTGCCCGTGGAACCTATCGGTGAAAGGCTCGTTGCGACCCGGACCTCTGCTCGCCCATCTTCCCCCGGATAGACGACCTGTGAATAGCCGTTACTGGCGGTTGTGACCGGGAGGTCGTCACCGCTGACCAGATAGCGTGCCTCTTCTCCTACCGCTAGTGAAGCTACGAATATGACGACTGTCGCGAGCCTGCCAAACATTCTTCAGCCGGCGGCAGACCGTCTCTTTACAAAGCCGTCGAGAACACCATTGACGAACCGACCCGAATCCTTGGTGCCGTATTTCTTGGCGATCTCGATTGCCTCATCGATGACCACCGCATGAGGTGTACCGGTCTCGCAAATGAGCTCGTACATCGCCAGTCTAAGAATGTTCCGATCGACCGCGGCCAGCCGTTCGAGTCGCCAGTGGGTCGTCTGCCGGCTGAGCTCTTCATCGAGCTCGTCAATCCGGGAAAGCGTTCCGCGGAGAAGCGTGTCGGCAAATTCCCGGACTTCATCGCTCGCGTTGCGCCACTCTTCGAATCCCGCCTGCATCTCTTCAGGTGAGGCATTGGTGAGTTCGAACTGATACAGAAGCTGCAGGGCGAGCTCTCGGGCGCGCCGACGGGTACCCATCTATGTCGCCTTCCGATCAATCGTTGCGAGACGACTCACTCATCCCCTCCGGTCGAGCCTTTCACTCAGCCGTGCCATCTCGATGGCCGCCAGGGCAGCCTCCCACCCCTTGTTGCCCATCTTCGTGCCGGCCCGTTCGACCGCCTGCTCCAGGGTATCTGCAGTGATGACACCAAAGGTCATCGGAACGCCAGAGTTCATCGCAGCCTGCGCAACCCCCTTGGCGACCTCCGCGGCAAGAAGATCGAAATGAGCGGTTCCACCGCGTACGAGTGCGCCGATGCTGATGACCGCGTCGAATTCTGTGCTCGCCGCAAGCTTGGCCGCCACCAACGGAATTTCCCAGGCTCCAGGCACGCGAACGATGGTGATGTGGTCGTTCTCCGCTCCGTGGCGCTGGAGGCAATCCACCGCACCCGATTCAAGTCGTGTCGTCAACGCCTCGTTGAAGCGACTCACCACAATCGCGAATCGCAGTCCCTGTGCATCAAGATGTCCTTCGAGTACCTTCATGGACCCTCCCGACCCGGTTGGTAAACCGGCCCGTTCGTCATTGTAGCGCGTTTGCACGCAACCGCTCACCCAGTAATCAGTTATCAGTAGTGAGTTTGGAGATTCCGCTGATGACTCATCACTGATGACTGGTCTTTCGCTCCACTGCAGGCTCGCCGATCACCGCAACCTCAGCCAGGGTTTTCCCTTCCGCAGTGGCATGCAATATTTCACCGGCCCGGGTGACGAGCTCTCTGGCTTCAGCCTCGCGCACGACCTGTCGGATTCGAGACTCACTCCATTGCAGGTGGCGATGCAGGCTCGGTACACGGCATTCCTCGGCTTCGGAGGCGGTCGACTGGTGGTGAAGCAGGTGGACCAGAAGCATGCGAACACCGAGATCGAGCTTCTGAGAGCTGCGCCGTCTGGCCTGGGCCACCAAACCCCGTCGCGGCGCGAGCAGAAGGGCCGCGGCAAACAGTGTCCCGCAGATCGACGCCATCGATCCGGCGATCGATACGTCGAGTGCGAATGCGACCGCGCAACCGAGGCCCGCACATACCGCGGCCACAGCGGCGCCAACGCACAGCATCGGGCAAAACCGGTCGACCAGAAGATACGCTGTGGCCGGTGGTGCAATCATCAGCGCCACGACGAGAATCGAGCCCACGGCATCGAAGGCACCGACCGCTGTGATCGACACCAAAGCCATTAGCGAATAGTGGAGTGCGACCGGGGAAAAGCCGAGGAGCGCCGCCAGTTCTGGATCGACGGTCGCGAGCTTGAGTTCTTTCCACGCGAGGCCAATTGCCACCAGGTTGAGGGCCAGAATCCCACCCATGGTCCACAGGGCTCGTGGCCCCAACTCCATGCCTCCAACGATCATTTGGTCGAACGGCACCCAGGCTATTTCACCCAGCAGCACGGAGTCGGTGTCGAGATGAATATCGCCCGCAAAGCGGGAGATCAGAATCACACCCACAGAGAAAAGTGCCGGGAAGACCAGGCCGATCGCCGCGTCCTCGGGGACGAGGTGCGAACGAAGCAGGGTCTCGATAAGGAAGACTGTCAGAACGCCGGTGGACGCCGCGGCAATCAGTAACAGAGGCGAATTGAGGTCACGCGTCAGAAAAAAGGCGATCACGATGCCTGGCAGGATTGCGTGGGATATGGCGTCCGATACCAGCGCCGTCCGGCGCAACACGAGATAGGTCCCCGGCAGGGCCGCAGCGACGGCGGTGACGACGGCGGTCAGGAGGATTTGCAACTCCGGGCTCATCGGCCATCTTCCCTCGTCTCGCGGTCGAGGATTCGCTGTGCCTCGCGGCGGCCAACGGCGGTTGGTGCCCATCCACCATCTACCGTTCGTTGCGCCAGGCCGCGATCGGCAAGACGCTCGAGCGCCGCATCCACCTTCGCATCCGGAGGGCTCATGGTTCGAATTACCGCCACCGAGTGCCCGTGTTCCGGGTCACCCGGGTGTTGGTGTGACAGTGCGAAGAGGTGCATCAGCACGGGATCGAGATCGGGCGCAGCGCGCAGGTTGCCGATCCGAAAATAGCGCCACAAGAGCCCGCGGCGAGGAGCCATGAAGAGGGACACCACAACGATCAGGCTGAGAATGAGAACAATCGTCGGCCCGGTCGGCATGCGCGGCATCGATGAACTGATGACGGAACCGGAGACGCCCGATACGACCCCGATAGCGGCGGCGATCAGGACCATAGGAGCCAGCCGCCTGCTCCACTGACGAGCGGCGGCTCCGGGCGCCACGATCATGGCGCTCATTAACACCACACCCACGGTCTGCAGTCCGATGATGATCGCCACCACCAACAGGAAGGTGAGGAGTCCGTCCAGTCGGCGAACCGGCAACCCGAGACTGGCACCGAAATCGGAATCGAAACTCAGAAGTTTGAACTCTTTCCACAGCAGAATCAAAAGCACCAGCGCAACCGCACCGAGCACTGCCATTGCGACGACATCACGCTTCAGCAACGAGGCCGCCTGGCCGAAAAGAAAGGACTCGAGTCCTGCCTGAGCCGTGTCCGCACGTCGTTGGACAAGGGTCATAAGCACGAGGCCGAAGCCGAAAAACACCGCAAGCACGATCCCGAGAGCGCTGTCGTAGGGCACCCGCGATCGCCTCACGATCACCTGGACCCCCAGAGTGGCAATCCACCCGGCCACGCCTGCGCCCAACATCAGAACCAGTGGCACCTTGGATCCCGTCAACATGAAGGCCAACACGATCCCGGGCAGGGCTGCGTGGCTCACGGCATCGCCGAGCAGACTCTGACGGCGAAGATAGGCAAATGAGCCAAGAGCCCCGCTGGTTGCGCCCAGCACCGCTGATCCAGCAGCGACCAGACGCAGCGTGTAGTCGCCGAAGAATTCCATCACACCTTGTCCACTCCGGTGGCGGCGAGCACACCGACTCGTCCGCCGAATGTGAGACGGAGGTTCTCCTCGGTAAACACCTCCGTCACCGGCCCGGAGTCGATCGCTCGGACGTTGAGTAGAAGAACATGGTCGAAGTACTCGGGAACCGTCTGGAGGTCATGATGGACGACGATAATGGTCTTGCCGATACGCGCGAGGTCGTCCAGCACATCGATGATTGCACGTTCAGTCGGTGCGTCCACACCCTGAAACGGTTCATCGAGGATGTAGATGGGAGCATCCTGGACGAGAGCCCGGGCCAGGAGGACCCGCTGCTGCTGGCCTCCTGACAGTTCAGCGATCGGGCGACGGGCGAACTCGGTCATACCGACTTGCTCGAGGGCCGCTTCCGCGTCATCCCTTTCCTTTGTTCCAACCCGACGCAACCAGCCCACCCGGCCATAGGTGCCCATGGTTACGACGTCGATCACATCGGTCGGGAAGTCCCAGGACAAAGTGGCCCGTTGAGGAACATAAGCGATGGTGCCTTCGGCCCGATCGCGGGCACGCCCGAATATCCGCACCTCTCCGGCCACCGGTTTGACCAGGCCCATCGCAGCTTTGACCAGAGTGCTCTTGCCGGCTCCGTTGGGGCCTATGATCGCCATCTTCACGCCCTGAGTGACCTGCAGGTCGATATCCCACAGAACCGGCTGGTCCGCATAGGCAACGGTCAGATCTTCGACCTCGAGCGCCCAATCGTGTTTGGCGTTTTCCATTCTCACCTTCCCAGGCGCCACGAGATGCCGGCGCCCACAAGGAAATCGACCCCCCGATCCGTCAGGCGGCGCAATACCCGCATATCGGCCTGAAGATCGGGGTTCAATAGATGCGTGAGACCGGTGTAGAACGTGACCGTGCTCATGCTTTCGGAGAAATCGGGGCGGTCGGTCGCCAGCAGTGCTTCGGCCCAAGTCGACGAGCTCGGCGTCATGGCCGCCAGGCAAGCGCCAGACTTCAACGGGTTGGTGGTCCTACGCACCTTCGACCTCCTATTGGATGGTCCCGGGAGGACTCATGAGCGCGTTCACGATCGTGTTGACGTTGGCGCGCACCGTACCTTCGTAGCTGCCCTCTAGAGTGCCCGGATTCCCGAGCGAGTCAGAGTAGAGGCTACCCCCGATCTCAACCGCGAATCCACGAGCGCGAACCGCTTCACGGAGGGCCTGCACGTACCGCGGCGGCACCGAGGTCTCGACGAAGATGGCGGGAATCCTCCGTTCCGCGATGAACGCGGCGAGCTCCTGGACGTCAGAGGTGCCGGCCTCTGAAGCGGTGCTGACCCCCAGCAGGCCGCGGACCTCGAAACCGTACGCACGACCAAAGTAGCCGAAAGCGTCATGTGCGGTCACCAGAACCCGCTGCTCGGGTCTCAGAACACCGACCCGCTCGCGAACCCAGCTATCGAGCGCCCCGAGCTCTGCAACCGCGTCAGCCGCCCGCTGTCGAAACACCGCCTCGCGCTCAGGATCGACCTCGGCCAGCGACTCGGCCACACAGTCCGCCGAGCGAGACCACAGCGCGACGTCGAACCACACGTGCGGGTCGTGCAGGCCGGAGAATCCGGCCGACTCGATGAGTCCGTCCTCTGGCAAGCACTCCGCCACCGCCACCGTTCGCACTCCGCGTTCACCCAGTCGCTCCAGCACCTCGCTCATCTTCCCTTCGAGGTGTAATCCACTGAAGAAGATGACCTCTGCCGAACTCATGCGCCGCACGTCACCGGCCGATGCCTTGTAGAGGTGCGGGTCAATGCCGGCGCCCATCAGAGCTTCAACTTCGATTTCTTCACCACCGATGCCCTGTACGAGATCAGCGACGATGTTGGTCGTCGCTACCACCCGAATTTTGCCACCCTCGGCAGGGGTCTCACTCCCGCCCCCACAGGCGGCCACAGCGATCAACGCGGCACTCGTCGCGAGCCGCAGCATTATCTTCATGACTCCGCTCCTTCCATCCACAACAGCTCTGCGAGGTGAGCCGGCACCAACACACCGTCGCCTCCTACCCGAATGCGAACACCTCTCTTGTGACCCGAAATCACCTCGACGACGCTGCCCGGTGACAGACCGAGACCTTCGAGGAGCTCCAGGCTTTCCGGGTCTTGCACAACGACCCTGACAACGGTACCCGTTGACCCGGCGGGCAGCTCCTGAAGCGGAACCGACGTATCCTCAGGGGGAACACTCAGGTCGGGCGTCGGTATGGGATCACCGTGCGGATCGCGGGTCGGATGCCCCATCACCTCGGCGATTCGAGCTTCGAAACGCTCCGAGATGACGTGTTCGAGACGTTCCGCCTCGTCGTGCACCTCATCCCACGTGTAGCCGAGGTGCTCCACCAAATACGTTTCGAGCAATCTGTGATGGCGGACCATTTCGAGTGCCACCCGTTTCCCACCCTCGGTGAGGCGCACGCCACGGTACGGTGCATGCTCAACGAGGCCGAGTTGGGCGAGTCGGCTGACCATCTCGGTCACTGACGCAGGCTTGACCCTCAGGCGTCGAGCGAGGGCCTGGGTACTCACGCGACCCCCCTCTTCGCCAAGCAGGAATATCTGTTTGAGATAGTCCTCCTGCGACTCCGAAAGCCCGGGCCTGGAGGTCCTATCGAGAGGCGAGTGCACTGCCTTTTTCACAAATTTAGGTTAACCTAAATTTCATCCGTGTTCAAGAGGCGGCACTTCGGTATCATGGCCTCGGAGGTTCTACCATGTGTGACAACGAGCTGCTCATGATGACCTGCCGGCCTCTCGAATCAGGTACCCCGCCCCTTTCGGGCCACGACCTCGAGCACCGGCTGGGCCACGCCGAAGGCTGGGAGATCGAGGATGGGTCACTGACCAAGACCTTTCAGTTCGAGGACCACTACCAGACGATGGCGTTCGTCAATGCCGTCGCCTGGATATCCCATCGCGAAGATCACCACCCTGAGATGACCGTCGGTTACAACACCTGTGCTCTGCGTTACGTCACCCATTCGATCGGAGGCATCTCTGAAAACGACTTCATTTGTTCAGCCAAGGTGGATCATCTCGTCGGAGACTGAGTTCATCCGTTCACCGAAGGAGGCATCAATGAACAGCACTCGTCTCGCGTACGCAGTCTTTGCCGTCGGCACCATTGCCATTGTTCTCGCCGCCTGCGGCGCAGCCGGGCCGAAACCGGGAACTGCGGAAGCGCTCTACATCGATCTCGGCTGCGCGAAATGTCACGGTCCAGATCGCCAGGGACAACGTTCGGGGCCGCCGCTCATCAAGATCATCGATCACTGGAACGAGGAATCGCTCCTCCAGTACCTCAGGGACCCGAAAACCTTCGTCGAGTCCAATCCAAGACTCTCGTACCTCGACGAGCAGTACCCGATTGCGATGCCAGCCTATGCCGACACCAACGACGAGGATCTGCGAAAGCTGGCGCAATTCATTCTCAACAGTTGATGGCCTCTATCGAGCAACCAGTCATCAGTATCCAGTGACAAGTTCGCAGAATTCCACCCCCACTGGTCACTGGTCACCGGATCCTGATTGTTGGCTACTGGGCGGGCGTGGGGCCACGCAGCACGCGTGAGGGCAGCAGCAGGATCGAATGCAGGAACTTGAACACCGCGTCGACGGTGATGCCAATGAAACGGAACGGCAAAAGTATCAGCCACACGATCGGGTACAGCACCAACGCGAGCAAAGCCAAAGGCCAACAGACCACCAATAGGATTAACCACAGGAAAAAGGTCCACATTTTCATCTCCACACTCCAATACGCAGTTCAGCCGAGCTTTGTTCCATTTTTCGGGAAAGCCGCGGGTAGCTGAAAATCCGTCTCCTCGCCGACTCAGATCTTAGATACTCGATGCTCGATGCTCGATGCTCGATCCGCCCATCCGCCCATCCGCCCGCGAATCTCACAGATGACACAGGTGAAAAACACGCTCTCATGGAAGAACCCACCTACGTGTTCTGTGGGCCGATTGGCTGGCCTCTAGAATCGAGTATCGAGAAACGAGTATCGAGCGGATGGGCGGAGGCCCTTCGTGTTATCGTGTCGCAGATGGAGATGTTCGCATGAAAGGCATCGTTCTCGCAGGGGGTTCCGGCACCCGTCTTCACCCTGTCACCCAGGTCATCAGCAAACAGCTTCTACCCGTGTACGACAAGCCGATGATCTTCTATCCGCTGAGCCTGCTGATGCGGGCCACCATCCGCGAGGTCCTGATCATCTCGACGCCCCGTGACCTGCCATCGTTCCGAGACCTCCTAGGTGACGGCAGTCGCTTCGGGATGGATTTCACGTATCTCGAGCAGCCCAGGCCCGAGGGACTCGCACAGGCTTTTCTCATCGGACGAGACTTCCTCGACGGCTCGCCGGCCTGTCTCGTGCTCGGTGACAACATCTTGCACGGAACCGGCTTGTCCGACAGCCTGACGAATTGTGCAGCCCTAGAAGACGGGGCGCACATCTTTGGCTACCGGGTGCGCGACCCCGAGCGCTACGGCGTGGTTGAAATCGACGACAACGGACGCGCCCTTTCGATCGAGGAGAAACCAGATCGCCCGCGCAGCCGGCTCGCGGTACCCGGCCTGTACTTCTACGGGCCAGATGTCTGTGATCTGGCCGACGGGCTTGAACCGAGCGCGCGTGGCGAGCTGGAAATCACCGACCTCAACAAGTGTTACCTCGAACAGAATCGTCTCAGAGTAACGGTCCTGGATCGCGGATACGCCTGGTTGGACGCCGGCACCCACCGAAGCCTCAGCGAGGCGTCAAACTACATAGAAGCAATTGAAGAACGTCAGGGCCTCAAAATAGGCTGTCTTCAGGAAATCGCCTGGAGGAACGGCTGGATCGACCGCGAAGACTTTCGGCGCGAAGCAGAGGCAGCCGCTGGATCGAGCTATGGCGACTACCTAGCCGAGGTGTTGGAGAGGGCGGAGAACGAAGTTGCGTTTAGTTGACGAACCCATGACTGGCGTCAAGCTCCTCGCGCCGAAAGTCATCAGAGACGATCGCGGCTTCTTCATGGAAGCTTACAACCGCCGAGACCTCGCTCGTCTCGATATCTCGCACGTTTTCGTGCAGGACAACCACTCACATTCGACCCGCGGCGTCCTACGAGGGCTCCACTACCAACTCGCCTGCGCCCAGGCCAAGCTGGTGCGCGTCACCCGTGGCCGCGTTTTCGATGTAGTCGTCGACATCCGCCGGGGCAGCCCGAACTTTGGCAGGTGGTTTGGCGCCGAGCTGAGTGAAGAAAATCATCTGTGCCTCTTTGCCCCCGAGGGATTCGCACACGGCTTCCTCGTTCTGTCCGAGGTTGCTGACTTTCAGTACAAGTGTTCCGATTTCTTCAGCGCCGACGATGAGCGGGGCCTACCGTGGAATGATCCCGAGATCGCGATAGATTGGCCTCTGGATGGAAGAGAGCCCCTTTTGTCGGAACGCGACCGCGGATGGACATCGCTGGCTGATTCATCTGCTGAAGATCTCCCGGCGCACATGCCATGAGTGAAGCAGAACATCACCCACGCTCGATGCTCGTCACAGGCGGCGCCGGGTTCATCGGCAGCAACTTTGTGCGCTTTGCCCTCGCGGCCGAGCCGCGGCTGCGTATTGTCAACGTCGACGCCCTCACGTATGCCGGGCACCTGGCCAATCTCAAAGGAGTCGAGGAAGCGAACCGCTCGCGCTATACCTTTGTCGAGGCTGACATTCGAAACGTCGACTCGACTCGTCGCCTCATCGCCGAGCATCAGATCGACACGGTGGTCCACCTCGCGGCCGAAAGTCATGTCGACCGCTCAATCGACGGACCGATGGACTTCATCGACACCAACATCCGCGGCACCGCAAATCTTCTGGAAGCGGCACGTTCGGCGTGGCGGCAGCGCGAGGACGTTCGCTTTCACCACGTCAGCACCGACGAGGTCTTCGGTTCTCTAGGCACTACTGGGTTGTTCTCCGAGTCGACGCCGTACGATCCGTCGAGCCCCTACTCGGCCTCCAAGGCCGCCGCCGATCATCTGGTTCGCGCCTGGCACCGGACGTTCGGCCTCCCGGTGACACTCTCCAACTGCTCCAACAACTACGGCCCTTACCAGTTTCCCGAAAAGCTCATCCCGTTGATGATTCGCAACGCCATCGCCCGCAAGCCGCTCCCGGTGTACGGCGACGGTGCCAACGTTCGCGACTGGCTTCATGTCGAGGACCATTGTCGAGCGCTCGATCTCGTCGTGCGAACGGGCCAGCCGGGCCGCACCTACAACGTCGGCGGCCACGGCGAACGAACGAACCTCGAGGTGGTGAACAGTCTGTGCGACATCCTAGACGAGCTACGGCCACGCGCCGATGGAGGAAGCCACAAAGACCTCATCGAGTTCGTGGCCGATCGCCCGGGCCATGACCTTCGGTATGCGATCGACGCCGATCGCATCACGGACGAGCTCGGCTGGGCGCCGACCTACGACTTCGACTCAGGCCTGCGGGCGACCGTCGAGTGGTACCTCGATCACCTGGACTGGTGCGACGAGGTCACTCGCGATCAGTACGACGGTGAAAGGTTGGGGCTCGACACGTGAAATTCGGATTTCGGCATTCCCGCCCCAACCCCCGAAGCGAATCTCCATTCCGAATTCCGACTTCAGAATTCAGAATTCAAAAGACGAGCTGCACCATTGTGCGAACGCGGTAGTCGACCTGGGCAGGAGCCTTCGCGATCGGCGTCGGAACACCGTTGACCACAGCGTCCGGGTCAGCCGCAAAAGTCCGAACAAGGCGCGAGACATCAAGCGCTACTTTGTTGCGCCAGCCGAACAGTCGGTAACTCACCGCCGCCGAGGTCTCCGAGATCTCGGCTTCGATCGCGGGTACCCACTCTACTCCGTCGGTCACCTGCGGGGTGCCGAGACCCGACTCATTCGCCGCGCGGTAGGTCGGATCCTTCAGGCGAGTGATTGCAGCTCGCCGGATCCGTACCTCGAGCTTGTTCGGCACAACATACCAACCGGCGGCGACCCGCCAGCCTTCGCGTTCGAAGTCGTCCGCGAAAGCGGCGAAATCGTAGATTTCGGTCCCCCACTCTGCGTCGATCGACCATCCCCGGAAACGGGCGACAGCGGCGAGGTTGTAGCCACGCTCGTCGAACTCGGTAACCGTCTCGCTGGTGTTCGTGTACATCGACCCAATCACACCGAGCTTGAAATCGGGAGTCTCGGACACGTCTCCGACAACGCGCCAATCAACGAATCCCCAGGGGTGATAACCAACGCGGAGCGCGAGCAAGTGTCCACCACCTCCGTTTGAGAGGCTGGTCGTGCTCCGACCTTGCCACAGCCCGATCTGGTACTCGAAGGTGGGGGTGGAGTCAGATCCCCTGTGCCCCCTGAGCTGCACTCCCTGCGAGCGGTACAGGGTCATTCCTCCAGTTGCGAATCCGGTGTGTGCATATGAGCTGAGGGCAAAGCGGTCGGTACCTCCGCCCGGGTAGCGGGGCCCTTCCTTGGAAACCGAACCGAGATCGATATCGGTCTCGCCGTACATCAGCGACCGCTCGACCATGCCGAGAGCGGAGCCGGAGTTCATGAACTCGAGCCCGTAACTGATCTTCATGCGACCGCCGCCCAACTGGACGAGATCCGAGAACTTGTACTCGACCCAGAGGTCGTTGGCATTGATGCCCTGGGTGGGTTCGAGCTGAATGTGGATGAAATAGGTGAAGCGCGGGCTTCCGGCTTGGCCGCTGAAGTAGAGCCTTGCACGCCGTACAAAAAAGTTGGAGTAGTCCTCGTGGTTGAATCGGACCTTCGGATCGTAGTCGACGAACGAGTAGCGCATTTGGAGCAGACCGTTGAGGCGGAGCGAGAAGGCACCGTCCGTGGAGGCGAGACGAAATCCCTGATCGTAAAATACGCGGAGTGGCTTCTGCGTGTTTTCGGCGGCTTCATTTGCCGCGACCGGCGAGCTGAGAGAACCCAGCACCACCATCAGTACGACCGCCGTCCGCAGGACCCTCATCCGCCTTCCCCCGTCACCAAAACAGGCACAGTATAGCCCCTATATGTGGGGCTTTTCACAAGCAGAAAAGCTCTGCTGGATTTGATCTGTCCTCTTTTCCAATTCTCGGGTCCGTCTTCACGTCCCACGCTTATTTCTGTCGCGGATCTGGCCATTCAGTCGTGCAGCCGGGCCCGAGAATTGGGAATATGGATCGACTCAATCTACTGAGATCTCGAGGTGTTTAATCTTCTCCCAAAGCGTCTTCCGACTGATGCCTAGCAGCTCGGCCGCGTCCGCGCGCCGCCCCTGGGTCGCGCTGAGGGCCGCTCGAATGGCCTCGGCCTCGGCCCTCTCGACGGCCGTTTGCATTGGCACCACCAGCGGCGTTTCCCCGGCCACTGCAGCGGGCACACCGCCACTGATGTTTGGCGGAAGCTCGTCGACGGTGATCGTCGTGTCCCGGCAAAAGAGCACGGCGCGCTCGATCACATTTCGCAGTTCACGCACGTTGCCGGGCCAGGGGTACATTTCGAGGTGATCGATGACCTCGTCGCTGAACCCCTCGATATCGCGCCGCCGATCAGCGGCAAACTCCCGCAGAAACGACTCTGCAAGTAGGGGGATGTCTTCGCGGCGCTCCCGCAGCGGCGGCAAATCGATTGCCACCGTGTTGACTCTGAAATACAGATCTTCGCGGAACCTCCCCTGGCGGATCTCTTCCTCGAGGGATCGGACCGACGCCGACACGATTCGCACATCGACATCGATCGGACGGTTGGATCCGAGCCGCTCGATCTGGCGTTCTTGGAGCACTCGCAAAAGTTTGACCTGGAAGGTCAAAGGGAGTTCGCCAATCTCGTCGAGAAAAAGCGTTCCTCCACTGGCCGCCTCGAAGCGGCCGATGCGGCGCTCGCTGGCACCGGTGAACGCTCCTTTCTCGTAACCGAAAAGCTCGGACTCGATCAGCGATTCGGGAAGCGAGGCACAGCTGACCCGAACGTAAGGCCTTGCGCGGCGGGCCGAGTTGAAGTGGATGGCCGAAGCCACCATCTCCTTCCCGGTACCACTCTCGCCGTGAACAATCACCGAAGCGTCGGAATCGGCGACCAAACGGATGAGCTCGAAGACCTCCTGCATCACCTCAGACTTGCCGATGATGTTGGAGAATGAATGGCGCTGCTCGAGTTGGGCCTGAAGGCGCACGTTCTGTTCTCGCAAGACACGAACCGAACACACATTGCTCAGGCGGACGACGAGCTGTGCCATCGAAAACGGCTTGGCGATGAAATCAGCGGCACCCTCACGCATCGCCTCGACCGCACGATCGACGGTTCCGTGCGCGGTGATGATGACGACCGTCGTGTCTGGATTCAGCGCCTTGATGCGTTTGAGGAGCTCAATGCCACCGAGGCGCGGCATAACCAGGTCGGACAGAACCAGGTCGTGCTGATGCTGTTCGAAGAGTGCTGCACCCTTGACGCCGTCTTCGGCAACATCCACCGCCCAGCCTTCTTTCCGCAGAGCATCTGCCATGGTGATTCGAAGCAGCGGTTCGTCCTCGACGATCAGCAACCGGTGTCCGCAGATCTTCATCCAGAATCTCCCTCGCCGCTCTCTTCAGCCGAGGCCGTCATGATGATACGGAAGGTCGTGCCCCGGCCCACCGAGGTCTCGAGCTCGATACGACCGCCGTGGGCGGCGACGATGCTGCCGCTCACCGCCAACCCGAGGCCGGTCCCCTCTCCAACTTCACGGGTGGTAAAAAATGGATCGAAGATCCGGTTGCGGACCTCTGGTGGAATCCCGTGCCCAGTGTCCCGGACCTCAGCAATTACCTTGCCGCCACGAACCCGCGTGCGGAGAGTCAGTCTACCGCCATCGCGCATCGCATCGAGGGCGTTGAGCATCAGGTTGAGAAAAAGCTGTTCCATCTGGAAGTGATCCGCCTCGACCATCGCCGGATCCGAGTCGAGGTCGAGCTCGACCTCGACCCCAGCGGCGCGGAATTGATACCCGACCAGCTCTACCACATGGCGGATATTGTGGTTGATCGACGTGCGCTCGAGCTTGATCTCACGCGGACGCGCGAAGTTGAGCAGGTTCGCCACGGTGCGCTCGATGCGTTTCAATCCGTCGGCGATCAGATTGAGGTAGCGCTCCCGCATCTCCTCGTCTTCCGGGTTGTCGCGCATGTTTTCGATACTCGCCAGAACGCCCGAGAGCGGATTGTTCACCTCGTGCGCAACGCCCGCGGCAAGGGTTCCGACCGCCGCCATCTTTTCGGTATGTGCGAGCTGTGCCCGTTGCAGTTTCTCCCTCTCACGGGACCTCTCGAGCTCGGCCATCATCCTGTTGAAGACGTCTGCCAGCTCGGCAACCTCATCCCCGTGGCGGGTGGCCGCTCGAACAGTCAAATCACCCTCTCCAGCCTTTTTCATCGTCTGGTTGAGGTTGATGATGGGCCGGATCAGCGTCTCGACGTATAAAGCCGTCATGATGGAATTGCCGAGCATCAGAATGAGCGCCACCAATGCCACCTTCCCCGCCATATCGCGCACCTGCCGCTCGATCGGTTCAAGCGAGAACCCCACCGCGAGGGTGCCGAGAAAATCTCCCTCATCGACCAGGGCGGAACGGACTTCGAGCACTTCCTGGCCGCTCAAATCCAACTGTTCGTCTGCCCGCGATCCGCCGTCATCCTCGCTGGGCGGCAGGGCACGCGCGAAGAGGTCTCCGATATTCTCGGGATGGCTCGAATGGGTCACCGTGCCTGAGGCATCAGTCACCACCACGTAACGAATCACGTCCTTGTTTCTCGCCATCACCTCGGCTACATAGCTCTCGATCAGTCCGCGATCACCGTCGCCGACCTCTCTGCGACCCTCGACATAGGTGATCGGAACCACCATCGACTCGACGATGCCGCGGCCGCGACCGATGATGGCGTCGAAGAGAATTCGGCGTTGATACATAGCTCCGAGCACCGCCACGAGGATCATCGTCACCACAATCAACGTGTTGGAGTAAAGGAAGAAGCGGATGCGAAGACCGAGCTTGATCACCGGTTGGGGTTCCTCGGCAAATCAATCCGAAGCTGTTCCATCAACCCGATGTCGTCGACGTCTTCAGCAAGCGGGCGCAAGTCCGGCCAGTTCAGTTCCTGCGCCCGATTCGCCGCTTCCGGACCAACGCACCAGGCGACGACAGTGTCGCCCCAACCCTGCTCCCGCCGTTCGGTGTCGAGCAAATCGACGTCTGCCGCGGTACCCACCACGCAGCCGGTCAACGGCAGGGCACCAACGGCGACTCGTGCCGCCGGCGTCAACGGCAGTGGTGTCAACAAGACTTCGGCTCCATACTCCTCGAGGAATTTGCCGAGACGCAACTGCGCAATCGGAACAAGCAGTCGATGACCGGCGAGAGGCAAATTCGAGATCCAGTCGAGCGTCTCGGCGTGTTCCACCGTAGGCCCGATTGCAAACAGCGCCGGTGGCTCGAGTCCGGCTGCTTCGATTGCCGACGGCAACCCGGAGAGGGTCGAGAGGACACGCCGCTGAGCTGAGGTCGTCCCCTGCTCTACCATGACTGCCGGGGTCTCAGGATCCATCCCGTGCCGGAGGAGATTTTCGACCACATAGGGCAGCGAACTCACTCCCATGTACCCGATCAAGGTCGCGTGAGAGTCTTGCGCGAGCAGGTCCCAACGAACCTGTGGGCCGTCAGCCTTGGCCGTCTCGTGTGCCGTAAAGAACGTCACCCGAACCGCTTCCCTTCGATGGGTCGCCGGCACCCCGGCCCACGCCAACGCTGCGATGCCTGAGGTCACGCCCGGAACGACCTCGAACCGGATGCCTTTCAATGCGAGAACTTCTGCCTCTTCGCCGCCTCGGCCGAAGACGTACGGGTCTCCTCCCTTGAGGCGCACCACCCGTTTACCTTCGCGCGCCAGCCGCACAAGGAGTTCGTTGATCTCATGCTGCGGCACGGGATGATGACCGGCCACCTTTCCCACCGGATAGAGATCGACGTCGGCTTGGAGATCGGGTGGAAATGCCGCTTCCGCCAGCCGATCGAAGACCACCGCGTCCGCCTCGAGCAGGCGGCGTCGGCCACGAACCGTGAGAAGTCCGGGGCAGCCCGGACCGGCGCCGACCAGACTTACCAGTCCCTCTCGCTCGTCGCGCGAGTCCCCTTGCATCGGTGCGTCGTCGGGGGCCGTATCGTTATCCGCCATTCCAAACCACTCCGCTTGCTCGGCTGCGCTCGGCGCGAAAGCAGTCAAGTGATCGGGATCGACCGTTGCCTCGAAGAATCTATCGAAGAGCGCCTCTTCCCGATCCCGCGCGACCCCCAACTCCCGAACAGCCAGTCGAAAACGGGCCGCCGCGGCGACCCACTCTTCCCAGGTCGGCCCGAGCTTCTGGTCGAAGAGCTGGCGCAGACGTCTCACGACGAACGGGGCGTCACCGGCCGATCCGATGGCGATCTGGAGGCTGCCTCGGCGCACACGAGCCGGTAGATGGAAGGAGCACAGCTCCGGGTCGTCCGCCACGTTACACCACACGCCGGCCTCTTCCGCATCGCGAAAGACCCGAGCGTTGGTTTCACGATCATCGGTCGCCGCGAAGACCAGGCTCCAGCTCTGGTCCGCATCGCCGCGATACTCCCGTGTCCACAGCTCGACTTCCCCACGCTCCGCCATCTCGGACAGCTCGTCGACGACCTCGGGTGCCACCACTGTGACCCGTGCTCCTTCGTCGACCAGGCCCTGAACCTTGCGCAGCGCAACACCGCCGCCTCCGACGACCAGGCAGTAGCGATTCTTGACGTCCAGCGTCACTGGATACATGCAAATACCTTGAAAATCGCAGCTGTCACGGCAATTTCGACCACAGTTCCGGGATTGTAACACTGAATATCCGTTCAACTCCAGCGTTACGCCCATGAAACAGAGACTGCACTGGAAGACCATGGCCTCGATGCGGAGAAACCGCAGATCACGCAGATGAAAGCAGATATGTTTCTCCTATCTGCGGTCTGCAGCGATTGGCGCGGGCAGATTACTCCGTTCGCTCGGCTCTGACCCGCCACGAGACCCCGCCACCGAGGTAACGAGCAGGGATGCCACGGTAGTTCAGCCACCGTACGACTTCGGCCGAGCGCGTGCCGTGGGCGCAAGCGACCAGCAGCGGTCCAGCCGGGATCTCATCGGCACGATCGCGGAGTTCGCTCACCTCGATCTCGTGCAGATCGCCGGCCGCCAGCGGCCTCTCATCACGCTCCTCCGGCACCCTCACGTCAAGCACCGTCTCCTGCGAGAGATCGGTTACAGGTGCGACAGATTCGATGCCCTCGATCTGATTGGCTGCGGCCATCGCCAGCACCGCCAGAGGATCCAGCGCCGGCGCGTAGGGAGGAGCGTAGCCGTGTTCCAGCTTCGTGAACTCGTCGACTCCGGCGTGACGGAGCATGAGTTGAGCGGCGACGTCAATCCTCTTGGCTACCTCTCCCTCTTCTCCGGCGCCCTGAATTCCGAGAACACGCCTCGTCGCAGGGTCGTAGACCATGCCGAGTAGGATGAGCTTTGCCTCCGGCCAGTAGTGGGCGCGGTCCTCGGTACTCACCCAAACCTGGCGAACACCCAGTCCGTCGCCGCCGAGGCGAGAGGCCGTGCAGCCGACAGCCGCCACGTTGAGGTCGAAGACCTTGACGGCGGCGGCTCCGGCGACCGGGCCGAAAGCGCCCTCCCGTCCAGCCAGAATGTCCGCCAGAACCCTGCCCTGCCGATTGGCGAGCGAGCCGAGAGGCAGGTATGCGGGTCCCCCGGTGACAACGTGCCGGCACTCAACGCAATCTCCGGCCGCCCAGACGTGGGGAGCCGTTGTCTGTAGGTGCTCGTCCACACGGATCGCTCTGGTCGGTCCGAGTTCGACCCCGGCTGACTTCGCCAGCTCGACTCTCGGGTGGACACCCACCGCAATCACCACCGCATCTGCCCGAACTGAGTCGCCGCCTGCCTGCACGGAGACCCCTTCGTCGTCCGCCGTCATCTCTGCCACCGCAGATCGCGTCAACACCTGGACACCATTCGCCTCCAAGTGACGCGCGACGACCTCGCCGAGCTCGGGATCTAGAATCTCCGGCAACGGCGTCGCGGCACCTTCGATGAGCGTCACATCTGCACCCCACAGGCTATGGAATGCTTCCGCGACCTCGACCCCGACGAGCCCGGCACCAACCACCGCCACATGGTCGATTTCGCCCCGCATGAGACCGATCTTGAGCGGCTTGACATCGTCCCACACGTGGAAGGTGTGAACGCGCGGGTGTTCGGGTTGGCCGGGGAGTCTGCGCGGCGAGGCGCCTGTGGCGATGACGAGTTCGTCCCACTCCAGACAGTGCTTTTCCCCCCCACTCTCGATGTCCAAGGTCCGCTGGTCGATATCGATAGCAGTCGCCCGCCACGGTGCGAGCACGGCGACATCTTTGACGGCGCTGAAGTAATCAGCATCACGCTCAACGCCATAGACGGTCCGTCGCAGTGCCGGCAGCTCGTCGATGTCTCCAGAGAGCACGTACGGCAGCCCACATGCGGCATATGAGAATGCCTCACTGGCATCAACCACCGTAATCGACCATTCCGGCTGGAGACGCCGCAGCCGGCATGCGCAACGCAGGCCAGCCGCCGATGCACCAACGATCACGACCTTTTTACCGGCTTCAGTCACCAGGTTCCTCCCGTGTCCGTCTCCGTTCCCGATCTCCGCATTGGCCCCTCGGGGAAGGGTATGGGAACGAAAGAACCCCCGCCCCCGGCACGAACCGGGCAGGCGGGGGCAATTCCTAATTCCTAATTCCTAATTCCTAATTCCTAATTAGCCTTCAGCTGCCCCCTCACCTCGAGTGCGATCTTGTAAAGGCCGGTCAGCACCAGGGCACCGATCGCATAGATTGCGAGACTGATCATGAGCTCCGGTGCGGTCGGCGCGTAATGAACGACCTTGCCAAGCGGATTCGGCACGAAGCCGGCGATGACCATACCGAGACCCTTGTCGATCCACAGCGAAACTACAACCGCCACGCAGCCAATCTTCAGCCAGCCATAATTCCCGCGGGTCTTCGGATTGATGAGAATGATCAGGGAAATAATCGCCAGAATCGACGACAGCAACATCCACGGCGCCAACATATTCTCGCCCTCGAGACCCGTATACAGGAACTGGAAGTGACTCACGTGCTCGGGAATATCACTGTACAGGGCGGTGAAGATCTCCATGAGCACGAAGAACACGTTGATCGTCATCGCATACGCTACGATCTTCGCCAAGGTGTCGATCGCCTGTTTGCCCGGGTCGAATGTCGAGATCCTACGAACGAAGAAGGCCAACAGGAGCAGGATCGCAGGACCCGCGGCGAAGGCCGAGGCCAGAAATCGTGGCGCCAGGATCGCAGTCAACCAGAACGGCCGCCCCGCCAAGCCCGAGTACAAGAATGCGGTCACCGTGTGGATCGAGACTGCCCACGGTATCGATAGGAGAATGATCGGCTTGAGCCACTTCGGTGGCGGCTCTTCACGCCGTTCGGACGACAACGTCCAGTGGCTGATGATGATGTTGAGGACGAGGTAGCCACCCAGGGCTACGGTGTCCCAGAACATCATCGAGTGCGGCGACGGGTAGAGAAAAACGTTGAGGATGCGGTTCGGCATACCCATATCAACGAAGATGAAGGTCATGCACATGATGACTGCGGGTATGGCGAGGAACTCGCCCAAGATGGTCATCTTGCCGAACGCCTTGTAGTCATGGAGGTAGTAGGGTAGGACCACCATGACTGCCGACGCGGCGACTCCCACCAGGAAGGTGAACTGCGCGATATAGAAGCCCCACACGACGTCGCGGCTGAGGCCGGTGATGGTCAGACCTTCGCTGAACTGCCAGAACCAGCACGCCACGCCGCCGCCGATGACCAGCAAGAGGGCAAAGATCCAGGACCAGTAGGCCTTGGTACCAGTGAGTGCCTTCTCAAGCATGACCGCCCTCCTCTTCGAAGACCTCTGCCGCTGGAGCGAACTCCTGCAGGGTCCTCGGATCCTCGACGATGTAGTAGATCTCCGGCTGAGTCCCGAGGCCCGGCTTCCGCCGAATTGTCAGATGCTCGGTGAGCAATTGCCTGACCTCGGAATGCGGATCGTTGAGATCGCCAAAGACCATTTCACTGTTTTCGCAAACCTCGACACAGGCCGGCTGCTCTCCACGCGCGAGCCGCTCGTCGCAGAACGTGCACTTCTCGACCACACCTCGCATCCGCGTCGGATAGGTATTGTCGATGTGAGACAGGTTCGGCGCTTTCCGTGGGTCCTTCCAGTTGAAGCTCCGCGATCCGTATGGGCAGGCAACCACACAATATCGGCAGCCAATACAGCGGTGCCAGTCCATCATGACGACGCCGTCTGACGCGCGCTTCCACGTCGCCTCGGTCGGGCAAACGCGAGTGCAGGGCGGATTGTCACAGTGGTTGCACAGGAGCAGGGTCGGCTTCTCCTTGAGATCTTCCCGGATGTAGTGGAACTCCTGCTCATGAAAGGCGGTCTCGAAGTGCTCGGTCCAGATCCACTTGACCTCGTTCTTCGGGTCGTCCGCGAAATCGGGCACGTTGTGTGCCTCGTGGCACGCGGTAATGATCTTGTCGAGCAGTTTGTCGTCCTTGGAGAACTTGCGAAGGTCGACGACCAATGCCAGGCGCTTGCCTTCGGTCGCCGGAGGTTCATGATCCTGGAAAGCCCTCGTCTTCGTGGCCACGGCGGTGGATCCCGCGGCGCCAACCGCCGACAGGCCGGCAAATTTCAGGAATCCTCGTCTGCTGCTCTTCATCACTGGCCCCCCCCTGGAATCACGTGGCAGTCCCAGCAGTAGGGGTCGACCGCCGAATAAGTGTGGCAGGCATCGCAAAACTGTTCCTTGTTGGAGTGGCAGTCGAGGCAGGTATCAGTCAGACTCATCGTGTAGTCCTTGCCCGCCTCCGAGGTGTAGGTGCGGACATCCTCACGAACCACCGTATCCCGCCATTGATCCAGGAGATGCATGTGGTTCGCCCGCATGTAGTCGGTGGCTTCGACGCACTCGGTTGAGCCGTTGGTCGGTTGCTGGAGTTCGGGCCTGTCCGGCTGGGCTGCGCTCAGGGCGTTGTACCACAGGGGTGAGGTCGCGAGAATCACGAAGATCGCGAGGCCCGCGACGATCTTGCCGGCGTCATACATCGTCCTGCTCCTCCCTCTCCGGATTCAGCGGTTCACCCCGGAGATTATTCTTGCGCTCGCCTTCGCCTTCCATGATCAGAGCGTTGCCTACCAGCTCGTGGATGCCACTCACGTCAACGCCCGGAGCCCAGTACTCGCAGAGCGGCGGGAGTGTGGCGCGGTCGATGGCGCATATGCAGGCGAGGCGATTGACGTCGTAGTGATCTCGTGTCCAGGCCACGGCGTTGCCCCGTGGTAATCCACCACGCATCCGCATCTCCATGTTCTCGTCATTGCCGAGGCCTGCACCGCCAGCACAACAGAAGGTGTGCTCACGGATCGTGTTTTCCGGCATTTCGAAGAAGTTGTTGCAGACGTTCTTGATCACGTAACGCGGCTCTTCGAAGAGACCCATAGCGCGCGCCGGATTGCACGAATCGTGGAACGTCACCCGGACGGCGTCATTGCGGTTCGGGTCGAGCTTGAGCTTGTTGTGGCGAATCAGATCGGCGGTGAACTCGCAGATATGGACCATCTTGGTGGACGCCCCGTTTTCGAAAACCGTACCGGTGAACGGAGATTTCGGTACCTCGAGGAAGTCGGCCGGGCCATTCATGGTGCTCATGTACTGGTGCATAACCCGCCACATGTGGCCGCACTCACCGCCAAGGATCCACTTCACGCCCAGTCTCTTGGCCTCGTGGTAAATTTTCCAATTGAGCTTCTTCAGATTCTCTGCCGTGTTGAAGAGTCCGAAGTTCCCGCCGTCCGAGGCGTACGAGCTCAAGGTGTAGTCGAGCCCGATGTGCTTGAAGAGCATGAGGTACCCGACGAAGGTGTAGGTCCCGGGGTCGGCGAAATAATCCGCCGAGGGGATCACGAAGAGGACCTCAGCTCCCTTGCGGTTAATCGGCGGATCGAGGGAAACCCCGATCGCATCTTCGAGCTCCTCGCACAGAAAGTCGACGTTGTCCTTGTACGTGTGGGGCTGGATGCCGAGATGGTTGCCGGTGCGTTGGCAATTGGCAACCGGCTCCATGATCCAGTTGATGTTGAGCCCGACGAGGTTCATCAGCTCGCGGGCCATCATCGTGACCTCGGCGGTGTCGATGCCGTACGGGCAGTAGACGCTGCAGCGCCGGCACTCGGTGCACTGGAAGAAGTAGTAGTACCACTCCTTCAGCACCTCTTCGGTGAGTTCTCTGCCTCCGGCCAGTGATCCGAGGAGCTTGCCGGCGGTCGTAAAATCCTGCCGGTAGATGGAGCGCAGGAGCTCCGCACGCAACACCGGCATGTTCTTCGGATCGCCCGAACCGATGAAGAAGTGACACTTGTCAGCACAGGCGCCACAGCGAACGCAGACATCCATGAAGATCTTGAGCGAGCGGTACTTCTTCAACAGGTCCTTGAAGCCCTCGTGGATGATCTGCTTCCAGTTTTCGGGCAGCTTCCAGTCTGCATCCGTCGGCGACCACTCGCGGGGATTCGGCATGCCGAGATACTTGAGGTTCTTCACCGCGGCCGGATAGGACCAGGTGCCGCGCCGTGCCTCGAAGTCGACGGCCGGATTCATCCATCTCTTCGGCGGCGGAGTGAGATCGATCTGGATCAGTTCCTGGGGTGCTTTCTCCGCCATGGCTCACTCCTTCTCCAACGCATAACCGGACGCCTTCAACTTGTCGCGGAACTCGTCCTCCCACTCGGCATAGGAGTGGCCTTGAACATCCGGGTTCCACGGATTGATGTGGCGAGCGGTACGGTTGGTGTTGGCGAGGTTGCGGGTCGGGCTTAGGAACACACCCGGTGCGTGCATCAGCTTCGAAAACGGGAAGTAGATGAGCAACACGCTGACCAGCGCGACGTGCACGAAGTACCACGGGCCGACTCCGACCGGTGAAACCGGCTGGAAGGAGGCCCACCCGGCGATAGCCGCCTTGACCTGAACGACATCGATCTTCTCCACATGCCGCATGAGGATTCCGGTCAGAGCGATTCCGATCAGAAGGTAGAGAGCGAAATAGTCGCTCGGCAGCGAGATGTAGCGAACCTTGTCGTCGTAGATCCTCCGCGCCAGCAGGTAGGCCAGGCCAGCTACCATCAGGAAGGTCGTGATGTAGTACACGGGCAAGCCGACCTGAAAGAAGCCGTCCACACTCTGCAGCATCTCGACCCACGCCGGCACCGGTTCGATGAAGAACCGGAAATGTCGGAGGACGACGATGAACATCGCCCAGTGGAAGGCGAGGGCCGCGGCCCACAGCGCCTTGTCGGCGATGTAGTTCACCTTTTCCTTTTCGGGCAAGATTTCGACCCGGGTATTCCTGAACAGCGAACGGAATGCGAGCACCTCCAGGGCCATGCGACCGATCACGCCGGGCAGCCCGCTCGGATTCTCGAGCTCACTGTTTTTGATCCACGGCAGGGATTTTTCCTGGCCCGTTGTGGTCGGGATCCTGAATGGCACTGGAGATTTCGCCCAGTGCACCACCCGGTAGATGATTCCGACCAGAAACACCGCAAAGGCAATTCCCGGGATGATCACCCCGAGCACGAATCGCAGGCCGTCGCCGGCACTCGCACCCACGGCGGCGAGCACACCCACACCGACGACCGCGACAAGAGATATCAACGCTCCCATGCGTCCGATCCCTCCTTCCTCTCAGCCCCGCAGGGCTGGGAGATGCACCGCCTCAGTCCTGCGGCGCCTTCTCCGAATTCTCCTCGCGACGCTCTCGCCATTCCGCGACACGCTCCATGATTCCGACCGATTGGTTGCGGATCTCCCGCGCTCGAATTGCCCACATCTGCTCGCGACACGTCATATAGACGTCGAACGCGTGCATGCCCAGCCGCTCGATTCGCGCATCGAGAACGGCCAGAGACCTCGCGCCTTCAACCCCCGTCTCTCCGATGACATCCCTGGCGAGTTGCTTGAGAGCGAAAACAAAGCCGAGCGAAGCTGACGGTGAATACTCTTGGACCGCCCGTACCCTGATCACTCGATCCAGAGCCGGAGTGAGTTCCGAGGGCTCCACGCCCTCGAAGAGGCCGTCCAGCAACTCCGCCAGGCTTTCACGAATGCGGGCGCCAACCGGGTTGGCGAATGGATCCGCCTTCGACCGAAGGAACTTTGCCGTCTCCTCCGGATAGGCGTCGATGACAATCGCGATCCAACGCTCAAGAATCTTGTCCCGGTGATCTACGAGCACACGGTCGAGCATTCCCCCCCCTCAGCGTGTCGAGGCCGCCAGACCGCCCCCGTCGATGACGGGGGCGGCGACGGATTCAGGTTGAATTACACGCAGCCCGTGGGTTTCGGCAGGCCAGCAACCTTACAGGCGCCCTTGGCGGGGCCGGACGGAAAGAGCTCGTAGATCTCCTTGAGCTGGAAGCCCGTCTGCTTACAGAGCTTGCGGATCATCGGCGCCACGCCGAACTGCAGATAGTAGTCCCGCAGGTAGTTGACAACCTTCCAGTGGTCATCGGTGAGATTGTCCACACCCTCGGTGGAACCGAGGGCGGCAGCGACGTCCTCGTTCCACTTTTCCGGCTCCTGCATGAAACCGTCCTCGTCCACCTCGATGGAAACATCTCCATGCTCGAATATGGCCATTTCAGTCCTCCTTTGTTTTTTCCGGGGCCTCGGCCCCGCTGATTTCAATCAGTGAAATCCGTTGGGATCGTTGTTTCTTGAGGTTTGCCTTTTCCATAGCTTTCATGAAGTCTTGCGTTGGCCGATGGCCGAGCTCAAGGGCCCGTCCCAGGTGACGCTCGGCAGCCCCGAGGTTGTTCATCGCCAAATGGCCCACCGCCGCGTAGTAGTGAGCGGCTGCGTGATCGCGCTCGAGCGCGATCACCCTCTCGTTGCACCGAACCAGATTTTCTGGATCGTTGAGATACAAATACGCCTGGCCCATGTTGTAGTGCACGATCGGGAGATCATCGCGAAGCTTTGCCGCGGCCTGGTTGGCTTCGAGGCAGCCCTGGAACTCCCAACGCATCAGACGTACTCCACCGAGGTTGACCCACGCCTGGACCATCGTCGGGTCGATGTCGAGAGCCTTCAGATACGCTTCCTCGGCCTGCTTGACGCGACCCGACACCGTGTAGGCGAGCCCGAGATTGTAATGCGAGGACGCCCTGTCCGGGTGATCCTCCACGTCTTGCTGGCAACGCTCCAGACGGTGGCGTTGACTCTCATTCTCCATCCACACACTCCCTGTTCACGGTGAGCAGGTAGTCGAGACATTCCTGCTCTCCGGTATCGTCAGCTTTGATCGCCAACAGGCGGTCACGGACCTCTTCGATCAGCTCGGGGGCGGCCTCGGCAATCCTGCACAGCGCGTTCAGAATTCCGGACTTGAGACCCTCGTCCCACAAGTAGGCGGTCATGGGGCCAACAAACGGCTCCACCAGATCCGGCGATCGCCGTCCGATTTCACCGACTGCCGCCAACATGGGACCGCCGTTGGTCGCCGATTCGTCGTTGATCGCCCACAGAGCCCGCCGCAGCACCTCACGACCGAGATCGGGATGAACGGCAGCAGCGGCGCCAAGAGCGACCGCCGCACGTTGTTGAATCTCGGGATCGGAGTCCCACAGCCGGCCCTGGAGGAAACGAGCAGCCGAGGGGTTCTCGCCCACCAGCTCTTCAAGCCCTCGAGAGTTGCCGTGGCGTAACAGCTCCATCACCCGCTCCTTCAACCGCATACGGCCGTCGACCCGCCCCGCTCCGCCGCAAACCGAGCGGCCAGGGCGAGAAAGCCGTCTGCCCACCCGGGGGTGGCCCCGGCGTGGAGATGAAGATACGAGGCGAATACCCGTCCCTTCGAAATGCCGTCGCGATCGTCTCCGATCCCGGTGCCGCGCTCGAGCCGGAGCACACCGTTCTGGCGATCCGATCCTCCCGTCAGACGCGAGTAGTGAAACTCGTGACCTACGAGCCGGGTACCGGCCGGGAAGAACGGATTGTCACGATCGACGACCGCCACCTCGTAACCGTGGCCTTGAGGAGTCGCACATTGCTCGACAGCCAGGTCAAGAACCCCGGCCATCGGATGCGGCACACCGTCCACCACGAGCTCGCGAGCCAGATACATCAGTCCCGCGCACTCGGCGAAAACCGGCATCCCAACGTCTACACGGGCCCGGATGCTGGCCGTGAAATCTGTGTTGGATCCCAGGCGTGCCGCGTGCACTTCCGGGAAACCGCCACCGATATACAGGCCGTCGACTTCCGGGAGCTCGCTGGCGCTTTCCGGATCGACCGGCACGAGCTGTACGCCGGCCAATCTCATTCGCTCCAGGTTCTCCGCGTAGTAGAAGCTGAAGGCCTTCCCTTCGAGGTAGCCGATGGTCACCGGCACCTGCTCGACCACGGACTCAGCTGGCATCAGCTCCAGCTCGGGCGCCCACTGGGCGACCGCCAGCAGACGGTCAATGTCCACGCCGTCAGCCACTGCCTTGGTGGCGCGTTGGATGGACTCCTCGGGCGCTGGGTGCTCGGCTGCCGTCACCAAACCGAGGTGTCGGCCGGGAAGTGGATCATCGCCCTTGATCCGGCGGATCGCACCGAGTACCGGGGTCCCGGCGATGCCGGCTACCGCTTCTCGGACGATGTTCTCGTGGCGTCCACAGCCAACCCGGTTGAGTATCACCCCTGCCAGATCGACCTCGGGATCGAGGGCCCGACAGCCCATGACCATCGCCGCCGCCGTGCGAGTCATTTTGGTGCAATCGAGCACCAGAACGACAGGCGCCGCCAGCCGTCGGGCCAACATGGCTGTCGAATGGCTCCCCTCGACGTCGACGCCGTCGAAAAGGCCACGGTTGCCTTCCACCAGGATGAGGTCTGCGTCGTTTGCGGCGGTGGCAAGCGAACGGGCCATGGCCTCGTCTTTCATGAGAAAGGTGTCGAGGTTGCGGCAGGTCGAGCGGGCGGCGACACCGAGCCACGCAGTGTCGATGTAGTCCGGCCCCTTTTTGAACGGCCGCACTTTCACGCCCCGGTCGGCCAGCGCACGCGCAATCCCCAGGCTCACCAGGGTCTTGCCGCTGTCACCGGAAAGACCGGCGACCACCAGCCGTGGGACATTAACCCTCATCGCGATACCGCCCGACCCAGCCCTCACTCACCCACGATGTAACCGCAAGGGCATTCTTCCCAGCACTTCTTGCAGCCGTCGCATTTCTCAATGTTCTTGATAATGAAAAAGTGTCCAGGGGACACCTGCGGTTCCTTGCCAAAGACGTTGTTCTGGCAGTACATCCAGCAGTTCTCGCAGCCGAAGCATTTGCCGCAACTGAAGCAGCGGGAAAGCTCCACCAGAGCATCTTCCGCGGTCAAACCGAGATCGACCTCATCGAACGGGTTCGCGAGACGATCTTCGGGTGCCTTGACCTGACGTTTCGTGCGATCGATCGGTTCGTACCAGTCGATCTTGAGCTTGTCGGCTCGGATCATCTCACCGTTCGATTCTTTCGGCAGCTCGGTGCCTTGAAGGTGGGAGTGGATGGCCAGGGCTGCCTTGCGCGCCTGTCCGATCGAGGTCGTGGCGATGCCGAGGTTGATGTTGTCGCCCCCGGTCCACACTCCGTCGACGCCAGTGAAGCCCCAATCGTCACCGTTGAGCCAGCCGTCTCCGAGTTCGTCGGAGTTCATCGCGCCGAGGTCCGGTTTCTGGCTGACGGCGGTGATCATGGTCTCCAGCGGCAGCTCGTAGGTGTCGCCTTCGATAGGCACCGGGCGTCGGCGGCCCGAATCGTCGGGCTCGCCGAGCTCCATGCGTTGCACGATCATCGCCTTGAGAGCGCCTTCTTCGTCGCGCATGATCTCGATCGGCGCCGCGAGATATTCGATCTTGATGTCTTCCTCGAGGGCCTCCTCGATCTCGCGCTCGATGGCCGGCATTTCGGCGCGGGTGCGACGATAGAGGATCGTCACCTCGGCGCCCAGCTTCGACGCCATTGCCGCCGAATCGGCGATCAGACGCTTCGAGACACGAGCCGCGTCAATGGCTGTGTCGCCGCCGCCAATCACCACCACGTTGGTGCCGATGTCGACCTTCTTGCCGGAATTGGCATGGTTGAGGAACTCGGTGCCGGTCCAAATGCCGGGTCCGTCTTCACCGGGGATCCCCATGTTCTTACCCTGGTGGGCGCCAATGGCGACGTAGACCGCTGAGTACTCCTTGCGGATCTCTTCCCAGGTCACGTCCTTGCCGATCTTGGTGTCGCACTTGAGTTCCACCCCGAGGTCGACGATGCGTTGAATCTCGGCGTCGAGCACCTCGCGCGGCAACCGGTAGACCGGGATTCCGTAGCGGAGCATGCCGCCAGCTTTGGGCAGGCTCTCGAAGACCGTCACGTTGTAGCCCCGACGGGCGAGCTGATAGGCACAGGACAGACCCGATGGGCCGGCCCCGACGACCGCGATCTTCTGGTCCTTGGGACCCTCGCCTTCGATCGGCTCCATCTTGAGCCCTTTGTCGAGGGCGTAATCGCCGATGTACCGCTCGACCGAGTTGATGCCGACTGGCCCGTCTTTCTGGCCTCGGTTGCACCCCGTTTCGCAGGGATGGGGACACACTCTCCCCATCACCGATGGGAAGGGATTGGTCTCCATCTCGATGCGCCAAGCCTGTTCACAGGCCTCGTCGAGGCTCAGACCGAGCTTTTCGCGCAAACTGATAACCGTCAGCCAGCCGCGGATGTCGTTGCCGCTCGGGCAGTTGCCGGTACACGGCGGCAGGCTCTCGACGTAGCGCGGGCGCAAGGACGAAATCTGCGATCCGGCCCCACCCCCGCTGGAAAGCCGGGCCTTCATCTTGCTCGACTTGTCCTTGTCCTTCTTCTTTAATAGACCCATATCTCACGCCTCCTCACTGGCAGCCGGGCCCGTTTCACGCGAGCTTCGACATGTGCGCCTTGAGCTTCTCCAGCTCGCCGAGGATGCCGTCGTGCTTTTCCTCGTCGGTCAGCAGGTAGTTGAGCAGGATTTTGTGTACCGGCTCGGTGGTTTCTTCGAGGAGCTCTTTCGCCAGCTCGATGGTCTGCCGCTCGAGCTCATCGTGCGCCTCGATCTGACCCCAGACCTCGGCCAGGTCTTCGGGTGACAGCTTGACCGGCGCCCTGGTGATCATGTCGATCATGAACTGCTGCACGCGGTGGTGCTGCACCGAGTCGTTGCGGATGATCTCCATGATCTGACGGATCAGCAGGTTGTCGGTCTTTTCCATGATTTGGGCGGTCGTCTCGATCGCATCGCGCTCGATGCCCTGCCACTGGCGCAGCACATCGACGGTCTTCGCCGCCCGCTCCGGCCCAGAGAGTTTGTCTCGTGCCATAGCGTCCTCCGTGTGTTCTCTCAGCGCCCAAACACCCCCCCCGGGCACACGCCCAAGGGGGAGATTGGCGCTCATTCTTTTGGTGGAAGCGTCACGTAGCTGCCGCCCGCGTACTTGTAGACGCAGCGGCCGGAGTCGATGAGCTGGCGCAGGGCTTTCTTGCACATGCGCTTGTCGACATTGTCCTCACCGAACTGTTCAATCATCGCCTTTGAGACGTCCATCGGCTTCAGATCTTTCTTGCCGTAGGTCGATTTCACGAGCTCGAACATGGCGTCTTCGATCTGATCAATCGTGACTTCAGGCATGATGCCTCCTAGTGGCGCAGTTGCGCCGTCCGCTTAAAGGTCTCGCCCGCGTGGGTGAAATCGTCGATGTGATATTTCGTGAAGTCCTGACCGATGAGCTCGAAGAACTTCGGCCAGCCGATGCGATCGATCCATTCACCCATGCGTTCGTGTTTGCGTGCGTTGGCGGCGTAGGTCTCGACGATGTTCTTGACCGCCTCGACGACCTCCGGCCAGCGCGGCGGATTGTTGGGTAGGTACGGGACCGCCAGCTTCGAGAACTTCGGAGCCACGCGCGAGTTCGATACCTTGCCGCCGACCCAGATCGAGATCCCATCGGTATCGGCGTTGTTGATGGTGCAGGCCGGGCAGACCGTATAGCAGTTGCCGCAGTACATGCACTGCTCTTCGACGATCTCCACCGACTGCTTTCCGTCGACCGTCGTCGGACGGATGGCACCCGTCGGGCAGGATGCGATGAGGTTCGGAATCTCACACATTTTCGGCAGGTCGTCATGGTTGATGACCGGCGCGCGGGTGTGTACACCGAGGATGGCGATATCGGAGCAGTGGACAGCACCGCACATGTTGAGGCAGCAGGCGTAGGCAATGCGCGTCTTCGCCGGCAGGCGTTTTTCGCCCGAGAAGTAAGGGAAGAGCTCGTCCATGACGCATTTCACGACACCAGAAGCGTCCGATGCCGACGAGTGGCAGTGGACCCAGCCCTGGGTGTGGACGATGTTGGAGAGCTCGGCGCCGAGGCCGCCGACCGGGAAGCCGTACTCCTCGATCTCCTTGATCAGAGGTTCGATCTTGGCCTCGTCGGTGAGCAGGAATTCGACGTTGTTGCGGCTCGTCCAACGGAGGTGGCCGTCGCAGTACTTGTCAGCGATGTCGCAGAACTTGCGAATCGATGTGATCGCGAGCAGCCGCGGCGAGGCGCAGCGGACGGTGAAAAGCTTGTCGCCCGACTCGGCCACGTGGACCATGACACCGGGTTTGATGATTTCGTGATAGTCCCACTTCCCGTAGTTCTTCTTGATGACCTCGGGCAGGAACTGCTCGTAATGTGGGGGTCCGATATCGGTTTGACGTTCGAATTCAGGCATGAGTTCCTCCTTCCTCAGTCTTCGAAGATTTCGTCGTCGAAGAAGATGTACGGGTTCGTGCGCGGGTGCATCACCATCTCGGGCACCGGGTCGAGCCCGATCTCCTCGAGGAAGTTGGAGAGGCCAACGCGCTGGATGAACTCACCCGTACGCTCGCGGTTCTTGCCGTGCTCACCCCAGAGGTCCCAGATCGCCTCGGTGAGCTCCTTGAGATCCTCGTAATCCGACTCGGGATCCATTTCGAGGAACGGCACGAAAACCGATGACAGCAGTGCGCCACCGATGATCGGCGCCTTCGCGCCGATGAGGATCGTCGCACCACGTTCCTTGCCGGGCTTGAGCGCCTTCGGCATCAGGTTGATGCAGTGCATGCACTTGACGCAGTTGGAGTTGTCGATATCTAGAGTCTTGCCATCCCACTCCATGCACTTGGTCGGGCAGAGATCGCAGACCTCGGCCTGGACATCAGTACCGTTCTTGTCGTACTCGGCCACCTTGGCGTTGTCGACCTGGATGTCGTCCTTCCAGACACCGATCACCGAGCAGTCCGAACGCGCGATCGAGGCCACGCAGTCGTTCGGGCAACCGGCGAACTTGAACTTGTACTTGTAGGGGAAGAACGGCCGGTGCAGCTCGTCCTGGAAGGTCTGGGTGATGTTGTAGCAGGCATCCAGGGTGTCGTAGCAGGCCCACTCGCAGCGCGCGGGGCCGACACAGCAGCTCGGCGTACGCATGTTGGAGCCGGAGCCGCCGAGGTCGAAGCTCGGATGGTCTTCCTTTTCGGCGCTGAGCTCGGCGAAACAGGGCTCGAGGCTCTCGGTGCTGCCGCCAAGAAAGACGATGTCACCGGTCGAGCCGTGCATGTTGGTCAGGCCCGAACCGTGCTTCTCCCAGATGTCGCACAGGTGGCGCAACGCCTTGGTGGTGTAGAACCAAGCCGACGGTTGATTGACACGGTAGGTATGGAACTCCCGGACGTTGGGGAATTCTTCCGGGAGATCGCAGTAGCGACCGATCACGCCACCGCCGTAGCTCATCACACCGACGATTCCACCGTGTTTCCAGTGGCTGATGTGCTCCTCGTAGGAGCGTTCGAGGATCCCGAGCACGTCATTCGACATCGGGTTGTGCTCGGCCTCCTTCTTGATTTCCTTGACGAAGCTCGGCCACGGCCCCTTTTCGAGCTCGTCAAGCAGCGGCGTTTTCCTCTTTTCTGTCATGGCCACTCCTTTCTCAATCACATAATTGGTTGCTGGGGCAAAACGAAATCCACTTCAAGGTTCAGCCTCACATCAGGGCACTGATGTTCGACCAGAACCTGGAGAACACCACAGTTGACAGGAAATATCCGAGCGGGACGTTGACCATGACACCGATGGTGAACGCCCAGAACGGCTTGAGACCAAAGGTCAGAAGATCGGCGAATCGCGTCGACAGGCCGATACACAGGAAGCACAGCACAAACGCCCATGAGCGCAAATTCTTGATCGGAGTGATCACTTTCTTTCGAAGGTCACTTTCGAACCAGTTCGACGAAAACCGCAGCTGTTTGAACGCGCCCAATTTGTCGTTGCGATCGGGATCGCCTGGCGGGATTGCGGCCTTGAGTGATTCGTACTCCTGGAGCGTCATTGACTCGCCGCCGTTTGCGTATTCAAGACCCTCCGCAGTGATCGTCACCCGGTCGGCGAGCTCGGGCGGCACCGTGTAGTTCGAGAAGTCCGCGTCGTACACGATCTTCTCGGCCGAGCTTTTGTATGTGCCTTCGAATGAAGCAGTTCCAACCCAATCGGCAGGTGGCGTCGAGCTGACAATGGTCATGATGATCGAGGCGAGGAAGAAACCGATCACGAACTTGGGAAATCGCTCCCAGATGATGCCAGCGCCAACCGCCTGGTCAGAGGCTTCCCCCTTCTCCCAGAAAACCACCGATACCACCGCCAGGATCAGGCACCAGATGCCGATCCAGATGTCGCGGCCGATGACCTTCATGAGGGTGAAGGTATTGATCGGATCGTCGGGGTTGAGCATCTCGCCATTCACGCCGCGGATGGCGCCCGACTCGATGACGTCGGCGAGTTCGGCCACGACCGCAAAGCCGGCAGCATCGGCGAATTCCGATGTTCCGGTCCACGCTCCCGCTTCTCCCGGAGATATCGGAACCGGAACCATCCACTTCACAATCATGCTGAGCGCCAGGATCATGACGATCGCCCAGACCGAGACGATGGCGATCGAGATCGCGATGTGGTCCTTCTTGGCCTTGACAGCACCGCCTACGGCAATCGAGGCCGAGACGCCACACACCGCCCCGCCAGCGCCGAGGACGGCACCGAACTGTTTGTCGAGACCGAAGAGCCTGGTCGCCGCGAGGAAGATCGTGAGCCAGGTGCAGACCGAGACAATGGTTGCCTGCAAAAACGCGATCGGGCCAGCGTTGAAAATCAACGTCAGGGGAAGGGTCGCGCCGAGCAGGACGATGCCGGTCTTGATGTAGTACTCGGTCAGCAGGCAGGTCTGGAACCACTCGGGCAGCTGGAAGAGATTGCCGATGATCAGGCCGATGATCAGGGCCAACAACGGTGCACCCAGATGAAGCGTCGCCTTCACGAAGGTGTTGGACGAGAGGTAGAAGATCGCGGTCGAGCCGAGGAAGAGAATCACGAATCCCGGAACGAACTGACGGACATTGCGCCCCATCACTGCCATCGAGATGGTGAAAACCGTCCCGAAGAGGGTGAAGATGATCAGGTAGTCCGGCAGGTGTTTCGTGAAATCGGAAATCAGGCCATCAATTGTCGACCAGCTTCCCGGTTTGACCGCCCACCCGGCAATCGTTCCACCGGTGAAATAGGCTGCTAACGCGAGGAGCACGATGCCGAGGCCGAGCCATACCGCCCAGTAATCCTCGGTCTTCCAGAGTTTTTGGAGCCCCTCGTGCACCTGTTCGCCTCCCACACGCCGCACACCCAACCCGACGTCAACGGTGCAACCCCTGTGCCAGAGCGAGCCCTCGTGAAGGATCCCTCAAACTGTTGACGAGAGATGACTTTGATAGAAGAGGAGTGAACCGGAAGGGCGCCCGGAGGGACCGGTGTTACGGAAGCGTAACAACGCTCGGGAGGCACCATCGACATCGCTTTCACAGCGGACCCGAATTCCGAATTCGGAATTCGGACCCCGTCGGCGGCAGCGACGTGCGGCCGCTGGCCGAAAAGGAAGGGCGGACGGTGGTCGGCCACCCGGCCGCTCGCTGGTGACGGTGCGACGCGACGGCCGAAGGCCGTCAGCAATTCGGAATGCCACCACCCCACCCATTTCGAAACCGAAAACCCAGAGAAGCCAAGGGATTCCTAGGTATTTGGAATTCGGCTGCGAGACGATCAGACGCAGCCGCTTCTGACGGGGCAGAACCTTTCGACGAGCGAGGAAGATTCAGGAAAAACCCTGGTGTCTTGGCGGTGAAGATGACTGGTGCGGAAGCGGTCAGGTCTTTCGAGTACGGCCGTCCGATTGCGGTGTCTCGATGTCGAGGTCCTTGATCTTGCGGAAGAGCGTGCTCGGGTGGATCCCGAGCTCCTCTGCCGCCACCTTCCGGTTGCCGGCATTGCGGCGCAGGGCATCGGTGATGTGGACGGACTCGAGTTCACGGAGAGTCATCCCTGTTGAGGCGCTTCCCGGTGTCCTTTCCGAATCTTGTCCCAGCTCGGGCGGTAGGTGTCGGGATTCGATCATGCCCCCCCGGCAGAGCACGAAGGCGCGTTCGATGATGTTCTCGAGCTCCCGGGCATTACCCGGATAATCATGCTTCATCAGCAGAGCCAGCACCCCGTCCGAGACCCCGATCACGTCTTTCCCTTGCAGCCGATTGAAGCGGCCGATGAAATGATCGATCAGGAGGGGAATGTCCTCACGCCGCTCTCGAAGGGTCGGCAGCTCGAGCCGTATGACGTTGATACGGTAGAAGAGATCTTCGCGAAAGGACCCATCTTCGACGAGCTTGTTGAGGTCGCGATGGGTCGCGACCACGACGCGCACGTCGGCCTCGACCGACTCGACACTACCCAACGGCTCGTACACCCTCTCCTGCAGGACTCGCAACAGACGCACCTGCATGGCCGGCGAAATATCGCCGATCTCATCGAGGAAGATCGTCCCCCCCTCGGCGAGAGCAAATCGACCGGGTTTGTCGCTCTTTGCGTCGGTGAAGGCACCGGCCTTGTGGCCGAAGAGTTCTGATTCGAGCAGAGTGTCGGGGAGGGCGCCGCAATTGATGGCCACGAATGGCTTTCCCTGGCGTGGCGAGAGATCGTGAATGGCGCGGGCGAAGAGCTCTTTTCCGGTGCCGCTGGCGCCGTGAATCACCACCGTGCTGTCGCTTTCAGCCACCGCCGGCAACAACCCGAACAACTCCCGCATGACGCGGCTGCGGCCGATGATATCGCCGAGCGAGAACCTGCCCTCGAGCTCTTTCTTGAGCTCTTCCACCTGGCTGAGATCGCGGAAGGTCTCGACGCCGCCCACGACCCGGCCGCTCTGATCGCGCAGCACGGCGGTTGAAATCCGCACCGGCACCTTACGGCCCCTGGCGTCGAGAATCATGATCGCCCGATTGACGACCGGCTCACCCGAGCTCAATGTGTAATTCAGTACACAACCGGAGCCGCAGATACTGGCCCTGAAGACGTCGCAACAACGGACACCGATGGCCTGGTCCCGCCGAATTCCGGTGATGCGCTCGGCCGCCCGATTGAAAGACGTGATCCGCCACTCGCGATCGACGGTGAACACACCGTCGGCGACGCTATCGAGAACGGTTTGCGCGACAATCGGCTCGTCGGTAGACATCGTGCACTCTCTTCACACGGTACTACTTCGGCAACGCCCACGCCAACGTTCACCTTTCACAATCATCCGCTTCACACTCACTGTCTATTCGAGATATGGCATACTCTGTATCCGGGACTCCCTTCTCGAGGCGGGGGAAGACAGGCGGATGACGCAGACCGGAAGGGCAAACTCACAACGGACGACCACGATCAGGCTCGGAATCTGGGTGCTGGCGTCCCTCGTCACAGCCACATCGGTCGCCCTTTTCGCCGGCCATGTCCCTCCCGTGGCACTGGGTTGCGGTCTCGCAGTCGTCCTCGTGGCCCTGGGTCTCCCGCTCCTCCGACAACCTCCCGCTGCCCCAAACTCGAACAACGTCGCCAGCTTGGAAAGAGAGCTCGATCGGACACGGCGCGGCTATGAGCGCCTCTTCACGTCGGTTCCGTGTTTCATCTGCGTCCTCGACCGGGAACATCAGATCCTGGAGGCCAATCAACTCTACCGCGAGGAATTCGGTGCCACCGACCGATCTCGATGTTACGAAATCTGCAAGGGCCGCACCTCGAAATGCCCGGACTGTCTGGTCGACCAGACCTTCGAAGACGGCGAGGTCTTCTCGAGCGAAGAGACTCTCGTGACCCGCGATGGCCGTCGGATCAGTGCCGTCGTCTACACGCGACCGATCTACGACGACGACGGCGAGATCACGTCCGTCATGGAGGTCTTCACGGACATTACCGAGATCAAAAAACTGCAGGGCCGGCTGGCGCTCATGGGTCGCGCAGTGGCTGGCATGGCGCACCGCGTGAAGAACATCCTGATGGGCCTGGAAGGCGGTATATTCGTCGTCAACGAGGGCCTCGAATCCGGCGACCAGGAGGGAATTTCCGAAGGCTGGGAGATGGTCGAACGCAACGTCGAGCTGGTCTCGAGAATCGTCAAGGACCTCCTGTATTGTGCCAAGGAACGGACTCCGGACTTCAACCATAACGTCAGTCCGGAACGAATTGTCCTCGACGTACAGCGACTTTTTGCCGACCGACTGGCGGCCGAAAACATCATGCTCGAGACCGATATCGAGGAACCGTTTCACACCGGTTCGTTCGACGCCGACGGCCTCCACAACCTGCTCTGCAATCTGGTCGCCAACGCGGTTGACGCGTGCCGTTTCGACCACGCCGACGACAAGGATGGTCATACCATCACGATGAGGTGTCGCACGAACGGGGACGGTTCGACCATCCTCCAGGTAGCCGACGATGGGCCCGGAATCTCAGAAGACGTCAACGCGCGGGTTTTTGAGGACTTTTTCTCGACCAAGGGCTCCGAAGGGACCGGCATCGGCCTGCTGGTGGCACAGAAGGTTGCCGAGGATCACGGCGGCAAGGTGACGTTTTCGTCAAAACCGGGCTCCGGCACGACCTTTACCGTGACGATTCCAGCTGCAGCCAGCCGAACCGAGTTGCCCGTCGTCACCAGCTCAATTGAGGGCTAATCTTGGGCTATCAGGATTCTCCGACCAGGCGCTCCACTTCCTTGACAAACGCATCACGATCGATCGGCTTTTCGACCAGCGCATCGGGCTGAGGAAGCTCACCAAGGTCTCCGAAGAAATCGTCAAGGCGGGCGAGGCCGGTCAAGACGATGATCGGAATATTCTTTGTTGCCTCTGACGACCTGAGCCCACGGTACGCCTTGATGCCTGACTTCTTTGGCATCAGAACGTCGAGTGTGATGAGGTCGGGCCGATTGGCCTCGGCGAGCCACAGGCCCTCCTCGCCGTTTTCAGCAGTCGCGGTCTCGAATCCTGCCTTGCGGAAGAGCGCCACGAGGTAGACGCGCATGTCCTTCTCGTCATCGATGATTAACACCTTCTTGGCCATGGTCTGTCTCCCTGCGTCGTTCTAGTTGTTCGAGAAGTACTCGGACACTGCGGCCCGAGCCTCCGGCGTATCGATATCCTGGAGTACGCGGTGGATCGGCTTACGCAGGTCCGGTTTGTCGAGCGCCCTGATGATGCAGTCGACCAGGTCCGGATCTTTCAGAGCCTGGAGCTCCTCGGTGGCGCATTCGACGAGCTTCGGGTTGGCACTGGCGAGTGCCGAACACAGGTATTCGATCGCCAACCCGCCGGTTTCGCCCCCCTTGCGGGCAATCGTGCCGAGTGCCCGAAGCGCTTTTTCACTTCTGCGGAACCTCCCGATGGCCCGTACCCCGCGCAGACCACCACCGTACGCCTCGACAAACGCGTCGACCGCTTCCTCGGTCTTGCGCTGAGGCTTTTCCTCGGAGGCCGCAGCGGCCTCTGAAAGGTACGACTCGTCGGCGAAGTATTCGACAGCCATACGCCGCACCGTCGGGCTGTAATCCGGATCTTGGGCGATCGATTCGATGATCCGGCGATCGGTGATGCGCGAAAAACACATCCCGATAAGCTCCACATCTTCCGGCACCTTGAGCAGATCCGCGATGATCCCCTGCGAGAAGATGCGCTCGATCGCGACCAGACGAACATCCAGCGATTCCGCGTTCCGAGCAACCTTCTCCAGGTGGAGGTCGTCAGTGAGGCGAGAGACCGCAGTCAGCCGGACTCGCGGCGATTCATCGTGGCATGCCACCTCGACGACCACCTCCGGATCATCGAGCTTCTCCAAAGCCGCCAGGCGGACCTTCGGGTTCGTATGCGTGTGGTCCTTTTTCTCGAGAACACTCATCACAGCCCTCCTTTCTCGTGGGGGCGCGGCCGCCCAACGATCCGTTCCCCGACCCAATGCCGATGGAATGCGGTTGGCGGCTTCTCAGTCATTTGATACTCCCAGAGCTCGTTCCACCGTCGCTATGAACTCCTCAGGGTCGATAGGTTTGTCGAAGACGGCATATGGACGACTGACCGCGAGATGGCGCCCGGCGAGACCGCTCACAACGATAATAGGGATTCCCCGCAGCGCCTCGTTTTTTAGCAGCCGCCTGTAGAAGTCCGTTCCGGTCTGTTCCGGCATTTGAAGGTCGAGCACGATCAGGTCTGGGCGCTCCCTTTCCACTTCTTCGAATGCTTGCTTCCCGTCTTCAGCTGCGACCACTCCGTAACCGTATTTCTCGAGCACTGCGGTGATGAACTTCCGAACATCTGCCTCGTCGTCGACGACCAGAATTCTGTGACTCATCACTGCCTCCCATCTCGTTCTCGTTCGGTCAGGAATCTCCAGAAGGGTATTGTGGAAACCAGGAGCAGACCAGCCACTATGTAGCCGAGCGCCTTGGTGTGAGTCAGAAAATCGAAGAGTGTATACATCGTCATCTCCTCAGTGATAACCCTTCCAATCAGGGTGCTCGTACATGACCGGCATCCGGTTTGCGATCCACCGGAAGACCACGACCGCAAAAGTTATGAACGCCACCGTCACCCAGATTTCCATCCACGACGGAATGTAATGCTCACCTGCCGGCAGGTTCCAGTTGAACGCAACGAAGACTGCATTGAAGCGATTGAGCATGATCCCCAGCACGGTGATGATGGCCGCCGTCCTGACGATCACGAGGTTTCGTTCACGATACGCAACCGCAAACAAAACGCACGGCAGAAGAAAGAAGCCTATGAGTTCGAGCAGGAACCAGGCGCCCCACCCGGTTGCCAGAAGGTGCCACTCGGCCTCGATGGTCAGAGCTACGACCTTGATCGCGACGTAGATCCCGAGGGTCACCGACGCCGCTTTGGCGAGACCGAAATTGATGTTCTCGAAATGCTCGCGCGAGATCTCCACCTGGTGGTGGAAAGCACGATGCGAGAACATCCCTTCTACGATCACCATCGCCAGCCCGGCCGCGACGGCGCTCACGAAATAGTGCACCGGGATATGGGCCGAGTACCAGAGGGGATGGAGCTTCGTCGGTGTCGCCATGAACATCGCGCCGAGCGTCGACTGATGCATTGTCGACAGGATCAATCCAAAGATCGTGAGGCCGAGAGTCAAGCTGCCTACGACCTTCCGCCAACGCTTGAGGCCGAGCCATTCGAGCGCCGCCGGCGTTGACTCGATGAAAAGAACGGTCAGGTAGAGAGCCACGCAGAGAGAAACCTCGAACAGAGGAGACGTGGGCCCAGCCGATTTGATGAATGCGTACGGAAGTCGCCACGGACGTCCGAGATCGGCAAGAAGACCGAGAACTACCAGGAAGTATCCGAGAAAGCCGGTCAGGATCGCTGGGCGGACAACCGGTTTGTACTCCTTCATCCCAAAGATGTAGACGGCGGTCGAAGTGACAAAGCCGCCTGCGGCGAGGGCAACACCGCTCATCACGTCAAATCCGATCCACAGGCCCCATGGGTAGTTGTGGCTGAGATTCGTCGTCGCCGACAGCCCTTGGGTGAAGCGGATGCCAAGGATCACCGCGCCTCCGGCGAGAATGATGCCGGTGATGATGTTGAACGGTGTCAGGATCCCGCCCCCACCGGCGTCAGGCAGACTGGTGTCGACGGTGACCTCACTCATGACTCACCCCCGTCCTGAGCCTCGGCCAGTGCCTTTTTTACCGCAGCTTCGATCGCCCGCTCTTTGTCTTTCTTGGCTCGCTCGGCAGCTGCGGCAAGCTTCTTATTGGACTCTTCTTCGGCGGCCTCCCGTGTCAGGGCGACAGCCTCTTCCCGCTCTTTCTTCGCAACCGCCTCTTGGCGCTTCGAGAAGGCGTGCATCCCGAGCAAGAGACCGGGGTAGATGGTGACGACCAGCGGCACTACTCCCAGGTAGCTGGTGGCGATTGCCGGCAGCGGTTCGTAAGTCAGCCCCTCTTCGAGGTCGAGTTTTCCGAACTCCACCCCGGACAGGAGCAACCAACTCGTGCCACCGAACTCGTGCTCACCGAAGATGTGATTGATATAGCGGTCGGGATACTTGCGAATTCGCTCACGCGCTACCTCGATCAACTCGTCGCGCCTGCCAAACGTGATCGCACCCATCGGACAGGCCTCCGCGCACCCGGGCATTTGGCCGTCCTTGATCCTGTCGTAGCACATCGTGCAACGCATGACCCTCGGAGTCAGGGGCTCGCCGTATTCGTAAGCCAGCGCGTTGTACGGGCACGCCATCACACAGTAGCGGCAACCCATGCACAGCTCCGGGTGGTACAGGACGGGCCCCTCGGGCGTCTTCTCGAAGGCGTGGACCAGGCACACCGTGGCGCAACACGGCTCGTTGCAGTGCATGCACTGCAGCTTGCGGTAAACCGCCTGTTGGTCGCCCTCCGCCTCGAGATACCGATTGACGACCGTCAAGGAGGTGTCGCTTGTTCGGCGTGTCTTGTCGAAGACCTCTTGATCCCCGATCGGTTTCTCCACCGGCGGGAGACCGTTGACCTCCTTGCAGGCGACTTCGCACGAGCGGCAGCCGACGCAGAGTGTTGTGTCGTGCAGCAAGCCGTACCGACCGGGATAGCCCTCGAATTTCTTGACTGTGCCGGCTTCCGACGTTCCCGCGGTCAGTGCAGCCCCGACCGCTCCACCGATGAAGCCTCGTCGTGAAATGCTCATGATTCGACCTCCTCGGACCTTTCAGCATGACAGTCGGTGCAACCCTGCTGCTTCAGATCCATCTTGATGTGGCAGCCCATACACTGTCGGTGGTAGGCAACCTTGAGGCCCGGGCGGTCCCTGGTCGGGTCGGCCGCTGCTGCGTGACAGGCACGACATGGTGGCGGACGCGTGCCGACCGTACTGTGGTGATGGCAACCGGCACACAGGGTCTGGTTATCGCCATGAAAACGAGCCGCCAGCTTGCTCTCGCGAACAAGTTCATCGAGCTTCGTCACGATTTTCAGGTGCGGTAGCTTCGACGCCTCGTAGTCGTCCATCAGGCTTTCAATGACGACTTCCTCCGGGAACTCGTCTGACGTCACCGGAAGGGCGTCGAGACGAACCTCGGTAAGCATCGGCGCCACCTCCAGCTCCGGCGAACCCGCAGGCGGGCCGTTGTGGCAGACAACGCAGGTGTTTTCCCCGGGCAACTGACTCATGGATTGATGGCACCCCGCACACCCCCGCTCGGCTGTGTGCCGAGCATGGCATCCGACGCAACTATGCTCAGATTCTGACCGATGATAGGCCTGGCTCATGGTGACGCCGGAGCCTTCCGGCAAACCCTCCAGAGAGTGGCATTCGTCGCACGGTTTGAGGGTCTGGTGGTGGCAGGTCGAACAGGTACTGGTGACCGGCTCATGGCCGAGATGATCAAAGGGCACGGTCGCCGACTTCGCGTCAATGCTATAGATCCAGGCCGTGTCCGGCTGACCTCGCATCAGCCGCGGCACTTCGTCGAGCTTCTTGATGGCATCGCGCACTTCGGGGTCGTGGCAGCCGACACACAGCGTGGGGCCAGTCTCGAGCTCCGCCTCGGCCCTTTTCAGGTGGCACGAGACACACGCGCGATGGGAGGCGTTGGCGAGCGAGTAATTGCGCCCGTCGTCGACCTCGCCATGACACGACCGGCAGCCCTCTTCCTTGCCCTTCTCGTACTTCAGCTTCTTTGCGACCTCGTCATAGACGTGGTGGCAGTTCTCACACTTGTCCTCGAAGGCCTGAGAGTGTCGACCATGGAGCGAGTAGTCGAACGCCATCTCTGCCCTCGTCGATGTGCCGGGCTTCTGCTTGATATGGCACTCGCCGCAGGTAACGGGGCCGGCCTTGAGTTTTTCGTCCGCACGCTCGCGGTGGCATCCGATACAGGAATCGTGGTAGGCATCGATGAGATCATCACGATCCTCGACTTCGAGTACCACCGCCAGCCGCGGAATCAGCACTCCCTTGTCGTCAATGCGATGGCAGGTCTCGCAACCCTCTTTTTCGAGGGCATCGGTGTGGGCCTTGTGATCGAACTCGACGGCCGGCCGCTGCATATCGCCAAGATCTGCCGGAAACTGGATTGTGACCGTCGACGCAGGAACCTGGCGCGAAGGCTGCTCGGCGATCGACGCATTGCCGAGTGTAGCGACCATGAGGAGAACCAGGAGAAGCGGTGCGTTTCGGCTCATGTTCATCCCCCTCACGCTTCCGGCATTTCGATGGTCTTGACAAGCATCTCGCTGATGAACGAAACGTGGCAGCCGAGCTTGTAGTAACCGATGATGTCCTCGATGCCCGAGTGGCAGTTATGGCACGGCGTGATCACGGTGTGGGCCCCGGTCTCTGCGATCTGCTCAGCCTTGACCTTGTTGCTCTTCATGCGTGACAGCTTCCAGGGCGGGCCACAGTTGATCAGACCACCCCCCGCCTGGCAGCAGTAGTTGTGCTCATAGCGCGGCTCCATGTCCCGAAAGTCCTCGCAAATCGCGTTCACCACATATCGAAGCTTGTCGTGCAGGCCGCGGCCGCGGACGATGTTGCACGGGTCCTGGACCGTTACCGGCTCCTCGATCTTGCGCGCAATCTTGATGCGGCCGCTTTTGATCAGCTCGTAGTAGTACTCCACTGCGTGCACCATAGGGATGGGTGGTTTGGTCCAGCCCAGCCATCGCGGTCCGTCGTAGACCGCACCGCGGTAGGCGTGGCCACACTCTCCCATCACCACCCGTTTGACCTTGAGCTGCATCGCCCGCTCCCAGTGCAGGCGCTCGACCCGGCCCATGGTTTCGAAGTCGCCCGAGTACATCGCCATGTTGGAGTTGTCCCAACCGTCGGTCGACGGCATCGTCCAGTCGGCGCCGGCAACCTTGAAGATGATGGCCATGTTGGCAATCAGCTGAGCGAGGATCTTGGGTTCTGGCCCGATCACCGAGTACATGATCTCCGCTCCGGTCTTGTCGAGCGGGATGCGAGTACCTGCGAGCTCCGCCTGTGCGTCCTCTTCCTGCCATATCAGGGTGTCGATCCAGTCATCCTGCTGCACCCACATCTGGTTCATGGTCACAGCGTGACTGTTGGTTGTGTCCTGGAGGTACTGGGGAACAACCCCGAGAAGGTTGAGGATCCGGCGGACGGTCATGATCAGATAGGAGATATCGATACCGAACGGGCAGTACATGCTGCAGCGGCGGCACGCTCCACAATCAATGTAGGCGATGCGCGCCGCGTTATGGAGAAACTCGCCATCCACCTTGCCCTTGCGTTTGACCATCTCCCACAAGGTGTCCTTGACCTTGGCCACAGGCGCGTAGTCGGGGTCGCCGTTGCGCGAGACATAGCTCTGGCAGGCCTCTGCGCACAGCCCGCAGTGAACGCAGGTTTCGAGGTAGACCTGCAGCCTGGCGCCGCACTCCTCGGTCAAAACCTTGTTGATGGTGTGTTCGATCCTCTCCGGGGTCAGCTTCGCGATGTTCTCGTCGACTCCCGGGTCGATGACCTGTATGTCCTGCAGATCAGCCATGCCGTTGTGCTCCAGTCCCTTTCGGTCGAATTCGCCAACTCATCACCAGTCCCTCGCGTGACGTACGGATCCGAACTCCGAACCCATGAAGGCGCGGGTGAAGGCGAACCACAGCAGGTGGACCAGCCGCGTCCATGGGATCAACAGCAGACACAGGGCGCCGGACAGCCCGTGGACAATCAGCATTGGTCGGTACGGCAGCCACTGCTGGTGGGCGATATATCCGGTGGCGAACGGCATCAGCACCAGACCGGCCAGGAAGAAGTCCGAGGGATAGGTCACGTTGCGGACTTCCGGCAGCAGAAGGCGCCTGAGGATGAAGAACACGCAGGCGGCAATCACCACCAACGTCATCCCGTCCGCCCATTCTTCCGGCAGCGTCCACCATCTGAATCCCCACGACTGCTCGAAGAGCAGGACATGGCCTGCGACCAGCAGTGGTGTGAGCAGGAGACAGATATGAAATCCGAAGGAGATGATCGTGTACAGGGGTTTGAGACGCATCTTGCGTCCGGCAAACGGGATCAGCCAGTGGAGCAGCGATCGTGCTCCGTACTTGGCGTCGAGTGTCGGGTAGACGACCCTTTCTCGGTGCGCCAGCTTGGCCATCGTCACAAGCCGATAGGCGAGCCCGCCGAACAAGCCGGCGAAGGCGATCCACACGAGCGGGCCGCTGACGAATTCCCACATGCTGCCTCCCATCATCAGCTCATCTCGTTCAGCTGCATCACGTGACGTGTGTAGACACCCTGATCGACCGCCCGAACCAACAACCGCTGGCCATCGCTGCTGATCACCGGCTCCCACATCCCCTCGTACCACTGACCGCGGACCACACCGTCGATCGCGACGGCAAAACGTCCTTCGCGCTCGACCTTGGCCAGCACACGGTCGCCATCGGGCGTGAAGACGGGATCCCACACCATGTCGTAGGTCTCGGGCCACGGAGCTCCATCGACCGCGACGTTCCACGCTGCGTCGTGGCGGACACCGGCCGCAACCCGACGGCCGTCCGGTGAAAAGACCGGCGGCAGAACGAGGTCATTAAACGATGTCGACCAAGCCCGTCCGTCGACCGCGACCGTCCACGACCCGAAGCTGTCAGCTACAACGGCAGCAATACGGGTCCCGTCGGCACTCAGCCGCTGATTCCACAGCTGCATGAAACGGCTTTGCCAGATCAGGCTGCCGTTCTCGGCGATGGTCCAAGACCCTTTCGAACGGACCGGCGCCACCAACCCTCGTCCATTCGGCCGATAGACGGGTTCCCAGACACATCCGAAGCGGCTGTCCCAGGTTTCCGAATTTTGGGCCAGGGTGTACTCGCAGATATCGAGCCGGACCTCCACCGCCACGTTTTCACCGTCGGCGCTGATGACCGGTCCGTACACATTGATGAATTTCTGTTTCCAGGGCTCCCCATCCACCGCCACACTCCACGTCCCCTCCATGAAGCCGAAAATGTCTGCCTCGGCAAGTGGCTCGACCTGGACCACAGCGGCCACGCGGTTGCCTTCCCTACTGACAGCGAGACCTCTCGATGAGTGGAATCGCTGCTCCCATGCGCGGCCGTTGACCGCGACCGTGTACTCCATGTTGTCCTTGATCTGGACCGCGATGACGCTGCCGTCGCGGTTGAAGACGGGATTCCAGGCGAACTCCCAGCGTTCTTCCCAGGGGACTCCGTCGATGGCCACGGTCCACTCGTCGTCAATGCGGACCAGCGCCGTCAGCCTTCCATCGGGAGCGAACACGAGGTGCCAGGCCTTTTCGAACTCGCCATCCCACAGCTCACCGTTGACCGAGACCCGAAACACGTCTGGAGCTGTCACGACCGGAGCTGCAATGCATTCCCCGTCGGGGCTCACTATCCACTCGTGAACCTGGTCAAACCGGTTCTCAACCTCGCGGAGATCACAAACGAGCTTCTTCCCCGTATTCCAGTTCCATTGTTCGCGATCGACCATTGCGGCGCTCCCTTCGCGTCGAGGCCCACGCTGCGACCGGGCGTTCGCCCGTTATTGGGCGCCAGCCGCTGCAACCGCCGTGCCATAGCCATGACGCGTCAACAAAATTGAATCAAATCAATTGTTTGGAAGAGTTAGCCGAAAGATAGGTTGGCGGGGGTCTGCTCCTAAGATTGCATAATGCGATTCTTTTGAATCAGCACTATCGCAATTTGCAATAATATGAGGGAGCCGCGGTTTCATTCTGCGCACTCCCGACTGGTATCGGAGTGCCGGCCGGCGCGCGGGCCGATCGTCCCCGACGGCGCCTGTCACGCCACTCGTCGTCCGCATTCTCGCGCGGTTCTCGAAAACAACCATTACGGCAAGGGTAAATTCGCTGTATCGGCCGGACGTTTCTGCAAATCTCCACGAGATACGCGCGATCCCATCGAATCATCAAGGTGGCAACAGAGCGCCAATCGATGGCCGCATCGGGAATTGTTGGCACGGACCATGCAGAACAAGAGGCCACAACCAACTGATGCGAACAGAAAGGAGGTTCGGATGAAGCTCGAAAGGCTCGAAGGACAAGGGGTGTTCCAGTATCTGCGCCCCGAACAATTGAGGGCGATCAGTGACGTCGCCGAAGTCATGGAGTACCAGGCCGGTGAGGCCATCTACCAGCGGGGTACGAAGGCTGACCACTTTTTCGTTGTTCTCGAGGGTCAGGTCTCACTGCGACTGCCGGGTCAATCCGGGGTGAGTATCCAGATCGACGAACTCACCAAGGGAGCGATCTTCGGTTCTTGTGTGTGCTTTCAGTTTGTGGATTACTCGCTCGACGCGCAATGTACGCGCGACTCCAAGCTCCTGAAAATCGAATCGGCGACACTCAAGGAACTCATGGACCAGGACCTCTTGATGGGCTACACCATCCAGACACAGATCTCGCGGATCTACTTCAACCGCTACATCGACACCATGAAGAAGCTGCAGTCGATCGTCATGAATCTGCCGCTCGAGAGCGTTCAGACCCAGCCAGCGAGGACCGCCGTCCCAGCCTGATGAACTGACTTCACTGAGCTGCGGGCAAGGCTCTGTTCGAGAGCCCGTGATCAGTGAAGTACTTGTTCCAGGAATCTCTCATCGGCCTGGGCGACCTCGCCCATCGAGCTGCCGACAACACCGCCCATCATTTTCGACATCATCGAGATGTTCATATGCGAAACCCACACCGATCCGTCAGCCAGCTCGTAAACCGACCACGAGCACGGCATGATTGCCGAGAGCTTCGGCTCGGCCCCGAGGACCACCTTGGCCACCTTCGGATTGCACAAGAAGTAGAGGCGGATCCGCTGCACGTTGTCGGGAAGTCCGCCCTTGGCCTTCAGCTTTGTCGCCATGTCGAAGCTCTCCATCGGGAAGCTCCAACCTTCGGCTGCAGGCACCACCTCCTCCACGGCCTCGCAGGTCGCCTGGAAGGATTTGGAGCTTCGCTCCGGCACCACCATTTTCGAACGCATGGTCAAGACGGTCGCGAGAATCGAAATCAGGATCCCGACAATGACGCCAACCACCAGAGCTATCGATGCAGTCATCTCTCCTCCTCCCCCACGAACATCTTCGCAAATTTGCATAACTATATCAAGATATTAGAAGATGCTTAAATTTGACCATTCGGACACAGTAAGATCCTGCCGCCGAATTGGATTCGACGATTCCACCGGCAACAGCGATAATCATCGCTGTTGGCTTCTGCAAGCCAAGCATGCAGAACCCTGTAAACCAACGCAGGACTGTCGGTACGGGTGACCAGCAAGGGATTGACTCAGGATGTACTACGAAAACCCGGAAGCGGCGCAGACCATCCTCGACAGTGTGAACGACGGGGTTTTCACCGTCGACACAGAGTGGCGCATCACGTCGTTCAATAAAGCCGCGGAGCGGATCACTGGAGTTTCTCACGACGAGGCACTCGGTGCGCGGTGCTGCGACGTGTTTCGGGCCAGCATTTGCGAGACCGAGTGTGCCCTCCGGCAGACGATCCAGAATCGGCAGCCAATCGTCAACAAGGCTATCTACATCATCGACGCTGAGGGACGGCAGATCCCCATCAGCATTTCCACGGCAATCCTTCGGGACGCCGATGGCGAGATAGTGGGCGGTGTCGAGACCTTTCGCGACCTCAGCCTGGTGGAAGATCTCCGCAAGGAGCTCGAGGGCCGCTACACCTTCAGCGACATCATCGGCAGGAGTCCGGCAATGCAGTCGCTCTTCGACCTCTTGCCGGTGGTAGCGGACAGCGACAGCACAGTCCTGATTCGTGGCGCCAGCGGCACAGGAAAGGAGCTGGTCGCTCGAGCCATCCACAATCTCTCGCCGAGAAGCAAAGGGCGATTCGTCGCCATCAACTGCGGTGCCCTGCCGGACACTCTGCTGGAATCGGAGCTTTTTGGCCACAAGGCGGGCGCCTTCACCGACGCCCGACGGGACAAACCCGGGCGGTTTGCGATCGCGGATGGAGGCACCATTCTGCTGGATGAGATTGGTGACATTTCGCCAGCGATGCAAGTTCGGCTGCTGCGGGTGCTGCAAGAGCGCGTATACGAACCGTTGGGTTCGGTCGATCCCATCGACGTCAACGTTCGGGTCATTACAGCCACCCACCGTGATCTCGCAACGCTCGTCCAAAAGGGAGTTTTCCGAGAAGATCTCTACTACAGGATCAATGTCTTCAGGGTCGACCTTCCACCTCTTCGCGACCGGCGAGAGGACATTCCTCTCCTCACAAACCACTTCATCTCCAGGTTCAACGCGATCCAGAACAAAGACGTGGCAGGAGTGTCGGACGAGGTTCTGAACGTGCTCATGCGTTGGGATTTCCCTGGCAACGCCAGGGAGCTGGAGAACGCGATCGAGCACGCATTCGTCTTGTGCCGAAGTGGTTTGATCGAGCTCAGGCACCTGCCTCAGGAGATCCTTGAAGGAGCCGGATTGGCGACTGCGGAGGTTCGTCCCGGGGCAACCCTGAAGTCGATTGAAGCCCTCCACATTGCCGATGCGCTCCGACGTCACGACGGCAGCCGCAAGGCGGCAGCGGCCGAGCTCGGCATTCACCCGACAACGTTGCGCAGGAAGATCAGGGATCTCGACATTGACGCACCCGCCCGGGACGGCCGGAGTCACAGGAAATAGAGAATGCTTAGCGCCAATTTCGGCCGGCACTCGATTGCCGGCGAATGTCCACAATCAGAATCAAAACTGGGCGGAATGCACTATTTCGAGTTTGGCTTCAGCCGCGTTTCGCATCTGGCACTCGCGTCCTTCTCCAAGGAAACGCAGTGCTGGCCCTGATCCGACTCTAATTTCTAAACATTAATTGCGCGACGAGGCCTGGCATCGAGGTTGCAGACAACTCAGATGCTATGAGAATCGCGATTCCCGTCTGGAATAACCGAGTCTCGCCCGTGTTCGACGTTTCGACGTCGATTCGCATAGCAGACATCAGCGCCGGAACGATCACGCACGAGGAGAGCTTCGTCCTCGAGAACGATTGGCGTCCCTCGAAACTGGCCAAGCTCGGCATCGACCTCCTGATCTGCGCGGCCATCTCCGGGCCACTCGAGAAAAGCCTGCGCGCATCAGGCATTGAGGTCGTTGCTGATACCTGTGGCACCTTCCGGGAAATTGTCCGTGCAATAGCATCCGGTGACACAGTGCTGAATGACTTCCGTTCACCGGGATTCTCGCGCACGAACCGTACTCCGAAGAGGAAATCCACTCCTCTGCGGTTGAACGCTCGAGGTTCCAAATGAGGTAGCGATCGAATCTGGAGGAGAGGCGATGAAACACGTGTTTGGACCCGTACCGTCTCGCCGTCTCGGGCGGTCCCTCGGCATCGACCCGGTGCCGTTGAAGACCTGCAACTTCAGCTGTGTCTACTGCCAGCTGGGTCGAACCCAACCACTGGCACGAAAAAGGAGGGCATTCTTCAGCGTGAGTGACATGCTGGCGGAGGTTGCGACCACGTTGAGCCATGAGGGATCTGACTCCATCGACTGGATCACCTTCGTCGGATCAGGTGAAACCACGCTGTTCTCCCGTCTCGGCTCTCTCATCCGGTACGTCAAATCAATATCCGAGCTGCCAGTGGCGGTGATCACAAACGGCTCTCTCTTCTACCTTCCGGAAGTTCGGAAGGCGTTGGCGGCCGCAGATGCTGTCCTTCCAAGCCTTGATGCGGGCTCGGAAACGCTGTACGCCAGGATCAACCGTCCCCACCGCGACTTCTCATATCAACAGCACATTGATGGATTGACAAAGTTTCGGAGAGAGTATGGAGGGCGTCTCTGGGTGGAGGTCATGCTCCTGGGCGGCATCAACGATTCTCCGGAGGCTCTACGGGACATCGCCACGGTTCTGGAACGCGTCGATCCCGATGAGATCCACATCTCGACGCCGACCCGCCCTCCCGCCGAACAGTGGGTGGAGATCCCGGATCGAGGGGGATTGGAGCGTGCCTCCGCTGTCTTTGGAAGCATCGCCAAGGTGCTGCATCCCATCGAAGTCAACGTGGAAACCGGGTTCGACGGCGAGCTCGAGGAGGCCGTCCTGAGGATCGTTTCTCGTCACCCCCTGCAGGAGATTGAGATCGTTCGTTCCCTCGAACGTTGGGTACCCGGACGGGTCTTGGAAACCCTCGCCGCCTTCACCGAAAGCGGCAAGATCAAGATCATTGAACGGTACGGGAAACGATTTTGGTGCGCCGCGGATACCCACTTTTCGGACCAGGGGCCGAGCGCGGTTCGGAACCGGGACCCGGGCGTGGCTCACACCACCTTGGGTGCCCCGGCCTGAATGCAGCGACGTTCAACGGCTCGCTCGCGTGTGGTTTGGCCGATGCCTCGTCCAACGTGACGACCGACAGACCGATGGTTCGAAGCCGTAGACAAGGTGGGAAACCACGCAAATCGCTTCTCCTCCAACCTTGCCAACCGTGCAATGTTGAGGTACTGCGTGCTGGCAGGATCCCGAAGACGGTGTGCCCGTTTCAGCCGCGTGTTCTTGAACACTCGGCATCAGTCTTGCTTCTTACTGGGCAGGCGGGGTCTGTGAGTCGTTCACGAGTCGGGGTCTCAGCCCGCCACATCAGCTGTGCGGAGGAACGGAACAATGGCAGACCGGACGGACAAGGTCGAGAGCAATGTCTCCGGCAAGTACTACGTCGATTCGAACTGCATCGACTGTGACGTCTGCCGAGAGACTGCGCCCGAAAACTTCATGGCCAACGAGGACGAGGGCTACTCCTACGTCTTCAAGCAGCCCGAGAACGAAGAGGAGGAGGCCCAGTGCCAGGAGGCCATGGAGTCGTGTCCAGTGGAAGCGATCGGGAACGACGGTGAAGAGCCGTAGCAAGTGAGGATCCGTGAATAGAGTCGGCCAGGATCCATCCCGTGAATTGATCCAAGCGGATATCGGGCCTCGCCCCGCCCTGAGGCGCCTTGGGCCTGGTGGTTCGAGGAGACCAATCGAAGCGGGATCCAGCAGCTCTCGGCCCAGATTCAAGGCCTACGGCCGCAGACATATCAGCCGGATCCGGCAACTCGGTCGGCTCTCAACAAACCAGTTGACCTCCCTCAGAGTAGCCTCCATTGTCCTGCCCTTTCGGGTGAACGACTACGTGCTCGACGAGTTGATCGACTGGAACGACATTCCTTCCGATCCCATCTTTCAATTGACGTTCCCACAGGCCGGGATGTTGGATCGTGCCGACTTTCTTCAGCTCCACAGGCTGCTGGTAACCGGGGCTGACCCGGACGCCGTCACGGGCTGTGCGCGGAAGATCCAGATGCGGATGAACCCTCATCCCGCCGGGCAAATCGAGCTCAACGTGCCGGCCGTTGACGGCGAGAAACTACCGGGATGCCAACACAAGTACCGCGAAACCGTGCTTTTCTTTCCGTCCGCCGGGCAGACCTGCCACGCCTTCTGTACCTACTGCTTCCGCTGGCCACAGTTCGTGGGCATCGAACGCCTCAAGTTCGCGACGCATGAGATCGACCATTTGCTTCACTATCTTCGAGTTCACAACGAGATCACTGACGTCCTGGTGACCGGCGGAGACCCACTGTTCATGAGCACCGCGGTCCTTCGGAGGAACATAGAGCCCCTGCTCAGCGAAAAGCTGGACCACATCACGACTATCCGCATCGGCACCAAATCGCTTTCCTACTGGCCGTATCGCTTCACGACCGACCGCGACGCGGACGACCTATTGCATCTATTCGAAGAGGTCCGGCGCAGCGGCCGTCAGCTCGCCCTGATGGCCCATTTCTCCCACCCGCGGGAGCTTCGAACCCGTGCCGCGAGGAACGCTCTCCGCCGAGTGCAGGATGCTGGCGCTGTCGTGCGTTGCCAGGCGCCTCTGATCCGTCACATCAATGACGACTCCGCGGTGTGGGCCGAGATGTGGCGTGAACAGATTCGCCTCGGGACGGTTCCCTACTATCTTTTCATCGCGCGAAATACCGGTCCGCGATCCTACTTCGAGGTTCCTCTGGCGGAGGCCTTGCGAGTTTTCTCGGATGCATTTACTCGAGTCTCCGGCCTCGCCCGGACTGTCCGGGGCCCCATCATGTCGGCCGCTCCCGGGAAAGTCCTGCTCGACGCCATCACCACAATCAACGGCCAGAAGGTCTTCGTGCTGAAGATGATTCAGGGCCGCGACCCCGCATGGGTCAACCGCGTGTTCTTCGCCCGCTTCGATCCCCGTGCGACGTGGCTCGACCAGCTCGAGCCCGTATTTGGCATGCGCGAGTTCTTCTTCGAGCGGCCGCTTCAGGGCATGGCTTCGGCCGATGCATCCTGACTCGCAGGCTTTCTCACACGGAAACAGCGCAAAATGCGCCCCTCGTGTACGGCTCAACATTGCATTCTGCATTCTCATGTCGTTGATAACGCCTCGAAATCCTACTCATGAGCCGTTCTCTCATGTGGCGACCCACGCCGCACTCGGTCACCCGACGTTGGCAGGGTCGTTGCATTGAGAGCCGGTTGTGGCTGACAGGCGATGTCGAACAACCCTCTCCTCGCCGGATTTGCATCGCTGTCAACGCCACTTTCGAACCTCGGAATACAAGCGAATGAAGGGAGAGAGGATGAGGATCGCGATCAGTGCAACCAACGCCTCGTTCGACGCGCCGATGGACGAAAGGTTCGGAAGGTGCCCCTGCTTTGTCATTACCGACCTGGAGGGAACCAACCACGACATGGTCGAGAACATCCACGCCCAGCGTGGTTCCGGTGCCGGAATCCAGGCGGCGCGCCTGGTGATCGACACGGGTGTCTCGGTTGTTCTCACCGGTCGATGCGGTCCTAACGCCACCGACACCCTGGCTGCAGCCGGGATCGGGATCGTCACCGGATGCAGCGGCACGGTCCGCCAGGCGGTGGAGAAATTCGCCGCTGATGGCGGTAAACCTCCCGCGAACAACGACTCCATCCCGACACCTGGCATCTTCACGCCCGGAGGCGGAAGGGGAAAAGGCCGGGGAGCGAGCTTTGGCATGGGCGGCGGATCCGGAAGGGGGCGCGGCAGGGGAATGGGCGCCGCGAAAACACCGAAAAACTGATTGATTCGGGAGAGGGCCTTCGTGAGAGTTGCAATAGCAAGCGGCAAAGGTGGGACCGGCAAGACCACCGTGGCGACGAATCTGGCCTGGGTGGCGGCGGAGCAGAAAAAGTCCGTAGTCTACCTCGACTGCGATGTCGAGGAACCCAACGGCCAGATCTTTCTGAAACCCATCGCGGACTGGCGAAAACCGGTTTCCGTGCCCGTGCCCAGGGTCGATCCCGTTGTCTGCGATCTTTGTGGGCAGTGTGGCGAAATCTGCCAGTTCAGTGCCATTCTCTGTGTGGGCCAGAAGGTACTGCTCTTCCCCGAGCTCTGCCATTCCTGCGGCGGCTGTAACCTGGTCTGTTCGCTCTCGGCCATCACCGAGGTCCCTCGCGTGATTGCCTCCCTGATGGCTGGCCATACCGGGTCCCTGCGGTACTTTCAGGGCCTTCTCAACATCGGCGAAGCGATGAGCCCACCGGTCATCCGCGCCGTCAAGGAGGAGGCTGCCGAAGCTGATCTGGTGGTTGTCGACGCCCCACCGGGAACGGCATGTCCGGTCGTCGAGGCCGTCCGAGGGTGCGATCACGTGCTGCTCGTAACAGAACCAACGCCCTTCGGCCTTCACGATCTCGAGCTCGCCCTGGAGACCGTGCAAAGTCTCGGGATCCCCTGCGAGGTCGTGATCAACAGAGCCGGGTTGAACGGCTCCGCGATGAAAGAATTCTGCCGCCACAAGGGCGTCGAGATTGTTGCGGAGTTCCCGGACAGTCGGCGCGTCGCAGAGGCCTACTCGCGAGGCGAGCTGGCATCGGAGAAGGACGCGCAAATTCGTGAACGGTTCCGCTCCCTACTGAAACATATCGAGGATTCGAAATGAAGCAGCTTGTGGTCATTAGCGGCAAGGGAGGAACTGGCAAGACATCACTCGTAGCGTCGTTTGCGTCACTCGCCAAAACGGCGGTTCTGGCTGATTGCGATGTGGACGCTGCAGATCTGCACCTGGTGGTGCGGTCATCGCTCGTGGCCCGCCATGATTTCCGGGGCGGCAAGCGTGCGTTGATCGACAGCGACCGGTGCTCAAATTGCGGCATCTGTGAAGACCTCTGTCGGTTCGAAGCCATCAACTCTGATGCTTCAACAACCTCGGTCGACCCCATTGCCTGCGAAGGGTGTGGGGTGTGCGCGTGGTTTTGTTCCGAAGGTGCAATCGATCTCGTCAACACGATCGATGGCGAATGGTACCTCTCCGAAACCCGTCTCGGGCCCATGGTCCACGCGCGCCTCAAGGCGGCCGGTGAGAACTCGGGCAAGTTGGTGAGCCTCCTCAGATCCGAGGCACGAAATGTCGCCAAGAATAGGGACATCGATCTCGTGCTTATCGACGGCTCTCCCGGCATTGGCTGCCCCGTCATCGCATCGATCACCGGTGCAGACCTCGTGCTCGTTGTGACCGAGCCGACTCTCAGCGGCCTCCACGATCTCGAACGGGTCATCCGTCTCACGAGCCATTTTGGAATTCCCACGAAGGCCGTCGTCAACCGATTTGACATCAACGAAAAAATTGCCATGCAGGCCGAAAAGCACTCGCAGAAGCTGGGGGCCGAGCTGGTCGGGCGCATTCGTTTCGACCCCGCTGTCACCCAGGCACAGATCCAGGGTGTGTCCGTAATCGAGCACTCGAGAAACGGCGCGGCAGCGGACATCACCGAGGTCTGGCAAAACCTTCAGGCGGCGTTCGACGAAGAGGAACTCTACGTTTCGGAGGCATGAAGACATGAAACAGGATTCCAAGACCGAGCCTCTCTCTAGCCTTCGACGAGCAGGTCACGATGCACTTTTCACCAGGACACACCGGAGCGAGGAGGCCATTTTGAGGATTTTGGTCCCAGCTGGCAGCGGATTGCCGTCCACCACTCGCATGCTGCGGATCTATCGATGACGATCACACCATTTACGCCGATTCAAATCGGGCCTGTCGAGATGCACTCTCGCCTCGCCATGGCGCCGGTCAAAACCGCGCTCGGCGAACCTGACGGGCTGGTCTGTACGAAACACGTTGCCTACTATCGGCGACGGGCTGAAGGCGGAGCGGGGATGATCATCGTCGAGCCGCTCTTCGTGGACCCCAAGGGCCGGGAGCATCCGCGACAGCTCACCGCTCATCATGATGCAGCGATCGGAGGCTTGCGCCGGGTGGTTGCCGCAATTCATGAGCATGGCTCGCTCGCTTTCGCCCACCTCAACCACGCCGGGCGCGCCGCAAACCCGAAGATCATCGGTGGAGCGCCCGAAGCGCCCTCAGCGGTGATGTGTCCGACCAGCGGCGCCACGCCGGAACCGATGTCCGGGGAGAGGATCGGTGGCGTCCTCAAGGCGTACGGCGATGCCGCCCGCCGAGTACGAGAAGCGGGTTTCGACGGCGTTGAGGTCCAACTCGGCCTCGGCTATCTCCCGGCCCAGTTTCTGTCACCCAGGACAAACCTACGCAGAGATGACTACGGTTCGGGGGGTGAAAACCGCTGGCGCTTCATTCGCGAGTTGGTCGCCACGGTCGGCGACGTCATCGGTGACACGATGGCCTTCACCGCCCGGTTGTCGGCCGACGAACACATCGAAGGGGGCATGGGAATCGAAGACGCCGTCGAGCTGGCGAAACGACTCGAACGCTGGGGTGTTCACGCTCTCCACGTCGTGACCGGATCGGCATGTGACAGCCCTCCCTGGTATTACCAACATATGGCCCTCCCGCCCGGCATCAACGAAAGCCTGGCGGCCCGCATTCGCGGTTCGGTGTCCATTCCGGTCATCGCCGCCGGAAGGCTTGGCGAACCGGAGCGCATGCGTGAAATCCTGGTAACCAACATGGCCGATGTCATCGCGCTCGGTCGACCGTTGGTGGCCGATCCGGATCTGCCGCGAAAGATGCGGGAGGGGCGTGAGGAGGACATTATCTCCTGCGGGGCCTGCCTCCAGGGATGCCTGGCCAAGGTCAAGGGTGGCGGACCCATAGGGTGCATCGTCAACCCGGAGATCGGCCGGGAAACAGAGGCGCCACCACTCGTCACGTCCACGACTCTGCGGCTGGTCGTAGTTGGCGGCGGCCCGGCCGGCATGGAAGCGGCGCTCACCGGCTTCAGCGCCGGCGCCCGGGTGACGCTGTTCGAGCGCCGAGATTCACTCGGCGGACAGTTTACGCTCGCGCCGCTCACGACCGGCAAGGATGCCATGGCCAGGCCCCTGCAATCGATTGTCGGCCTGGTCGAACGTATCGGAGTGGAAGTCCGAACCGGCATCGAAGCCACCGTCGACGCGATCATCGACCTCGAGCCGGACCACACTATCGTGGCCACTGGTTCCAGCCCCTTCATTCCTCCAATCCCCGGTCTCGATGACCCGCTGACAGCAGAGCAGGTTCTCCGGGGAGATCGTGAGGTCGGCCCCAGGGTGCTCATCCTAGGCGGCGGTCTGGTCGGTATCGAAATGGCCGAACACCTCGGTCTCGCGGACCACGAAGTGGTTGTGGTCGAGCTTCTCGATGACACGGCTCGAGACATGGAAGCCATCACCCGAAAGATGACCCGGAAGCGTCTTGAAAAGCTGCCCGTGACAATTCACACGACGACGCGTCTCCTGCGTTTGGACGGGGGCGAAGCGTTCGTCGAGGATGCGGACGACGGTCACGAGAGGTCCATCGGTCGATTTGACTCGGTGCTGGTGTCGATCGGGCACAAATCGTACGACCCACTCTCGGAGGGGCTGCGCGCTGCGGGTCTGGCCGTAACGGTGATCGGCGACGCCAACGAGCCCGGCCAGATTTTTGATGCAACCCATGCAGGCCGTCGTGCAGCTGAAGCGGTCCTGCACGAATTCGGCACGGCCCCTGGAGGAGGAGTCGATGTTGACTCGCAGTAGGAGGACGTTGTGAATGGTCACGAGCTTGTTGCCAAGCTCCAGTCCCCGGCCCCGATTCCTGTCGATCGCGAAAATCTGGTGAACCTCCTCGAAACGGCCGAAGTGCTTCGTCAGGACAACACCTGTGTCGCCGGCTGGATCCGCATTCTGTCGGTCGACGGCGCGATCCTCGTCCAAGAAGAGACGCCGGACGGCAATGCCCTCGCCCGCCGGATGGCCTCGATCGAGGACGCCAACAGTTTTGTCGACAACCGACTCGGCACATACGAACGGATGTGGGACGGATGTGGATGCAAAATCAACTATTTCGAGTGATTGACCGACTCGGGGAGGCACCCGTCGGCTTTCGCGCGCGCGCACACGGCACAAGGAGGGACGATGAGCGCAGCTCCGGCGCATGACGCCACCCAACCGATCCTCAGGTTCGCATGGGAAGCCATGCCACAGGCGATGCGGAATACCGTGATCTCGGCACCAGTGATCCCTCAGATCGCCGCCAGGGCGAAGGCAGCCGCCGCAAAGCACCCGGGTTTCGTTCGCGGCGACCAAGGGCAGGTCGTCGATGTGATGCCGGATCGCGAGGTCTACTACGGCCCCTCCTCCGGGCTGCCTGAGTTGCGTCGTCTCGTGGCACGCTTCTGGACCCTCGCATACGACTTGTGCGGACGCGACGGGCTTCCGGTGAACGGGCTCGAGGCCGACCACGTGGCAATCGTGTCCGGGGCCACCGAGGGTATTGCCATCTTGATGCGGTTGCTCGCCCCTGGCCGCGTCATCGGGGTCCAGCGGTTCTGTTGGGGAAACTACCGCAATATCATCGCGCACGCGGGCGGCGAGGCGAAAACCCTCGACTTCTTCGCGCCCGACGGCACCCTCGATTTGAAGGGTCTGAGCGCCGCAATCGAGGAATCGAATATCCGGACCCTGCTCGTCAACTTTCCCGCGAACCCAACCGGGGACGTGCTTTCCGATGACGAACTGGCGTCGCTCGCAAAGCTCGCGCGAGAGCGTGATCTCGTTCTGGTATCTGACGAGGTCTACAACTGGATCCGCTACGAAGGAACGCCGCGGACCCTGCTCGAGTTCGCGCCAGAACGCACGCTGGTCGTCGGTGCCGCGTCCAAGGAGTACCTGATTCCGGGTGCCCGCACCGGATACATTCTCAGTGCCGACACGACTTTCTGCGGAGAGTGGATGCCGCGACTGATCCGATCCACCTCATCGTCACCCAATGTCCTCGGCCAGCGCCTGGCAACGGAGATGTTGGAAGCCGACGTTACAGATCTCGAGACCGGCAGAGCGCCGAGAGTCCTCTCCACCATCAGGGAGGAACTCCGGACTCGGCGGGACGCAATCGTCGAGGTGCTCCAATCAGCCGGCTTCAAGATCGAATCCCGTCACGCCGGATTGCCCATGGGAGGTATCGCGCTCCTCGCGCGCCTCCCAGAAGGCATAGAAGACGACGGCGCGGTCATCGACACCGCCATCGACCTGGGACGTTTCAGCGCCATACCGGGCAGCGCATTCGGGGCGCCCCGCTGTATCCGTTTCGGCTATGCGGGCATTCCAGTCGACGGTATCGAGAGGTTGGCCGCCGGTCTTCCCGAAGTCCTCGACGCCATGAGATGAAGATGTGGATGTGAGTGAGAGGAGAATCCTGCATTGAGAGTCGTTGTAGGCACGGAGCCGCGATGATTCGCCCGGAGGGATTCGGCATGGGCCCCCGGGGCTGTTGCGTTTGTCCCAGGTGCGGCGCTACCGCTGCCCACCGCCCCGGCGCTCCCTGTCTCGAAGAACGGTGTCCGATGTGTGGAACGCCGATGGTTCGAGAGGGAGGCCCTCACCACCGCGCGGCGGTTGAAAGGACGTACAAACTCGGCGACCCCGACGAAGAGGAGCATTCGGAATGAAAAAGATCGGCATCATCATTTGCGACCGTTGGCGGAGGTGCGCTGGTGGAAAGTGCCTTCGAGCACTCCGGGAGCGGCAGGGCGCCTTCAAACGATACGAGGGAGAGGAGGTTGAGCTAGCGGGTTACACGACCTGCGACGGTTGCCCGGGAGGCAACATCGAGTATGCGCCTGGTGAGATGAAGAAAAACGGGGTCGAGGTGGTCCATTTTGCCACCGGTTTCCTGGTCGGCTATCCGCCGTGCCCATTCATTGATGATTTTCGGAAGTCCATCGAGGAGAAGTACGGCATGGAGGTGGCACTCGGAACCCATCCCATTCCACAGAACTACTACGAAACACACCACAACCTCGGGACGTGGGCTTCTCCGGCCTGGCGGGAAAAGATTCGGTGGGTCCTGACCGACGAGACGACGCGCAGAAGTTATGACTGAAGCCGCCGGTGGTTGTTTTTGGAGCTCGCTACGTTGATCACTTTTTTCGTGTGCGCATCCGTACAAACGACATATTTCACAATACGTTACTTAACGAAGAACATAACTTGATGAAGAACCGACAAGGTCGTATCATGGCCATTCACAAGGAGGTCGTATGGCAGATCCACCCGAAGGATGCGCGCGAGTGACCGGGGCCGTTTTGGGCGAGCCTGCGCCCGAGGCATCGGAAGCGCCAACAGAAGATCAACCCATCAAGGAGGATTTCATGGCAGCAACCGTGGGCCAGAAAGCACCAGATTTCAACGCACCCGCGTATTTCGAAGGAAGTTTCACCAACGTGCAGCTCTCCGACTACTTCGGAAAGTGGATCTTGCTCTGCTTCTACCCGGGCGACTTCACCTTCGTTTGAGCGACCGAAGTGTCGGCGGTCGCCGACAAGTATCAGGAGCTCCAGGATCTCGGTGTGGAAGTCTTCTCGGTCAGTGTCGACAGCCACTTTGTCCACAAGATGTGGAATGACCACGAGCTATCGAAAATGGTCGACGGCGGAATTCCTTTCCACATGCTGTCGGACCAGGCGGGCAACATCGGCAGAGCCTACGGCGTCTACGACGAATCCCAGGGAATCGAGCTGCGCGGTCGGTTCATCATCGATCCGGACGGCGTGATTCAAGCCATGGAAGTGCTGACTCCGCCGGTCGGACGGCGCATCGCCGAGTCCATCCGTCAGGTCCAGGCCTACCAGGTGGTGCGAGCCAGCGGCGGTGCCGAGGCCACGCCCGCCGGATGGATGCCGGGCGACCCGGTACTGAAACCCGGCCCGGGGCTCGTGGGCAACGTATGGAAGGAGTGGAAGCCGAACGAATAGCAGCATCGGCATACACTCGACGCGGTACGCGTTACTGCCCGCGGAAGGCCAACGCTGTCTGCGCATGAAGTGATTGAGTGCGGACGGCGCGTGTCGGTCCCAGCGTGAACGGATGACCCGGAATTCATCAATAATCGAACGAGACCTTCACTTTTTGCAACGATATCGCGTTCTCAAAAGCAGCAATCTGCTCCGATTGCCTCGCCAGGGCGTGTCGGATTGGGACGTCTTTGAGTCCTCGATAAGGTCGCGATCCGACCTCAGCTGCCCCTGAGGCAGGCACTACCCAGACCCACTCTCGTTTTCATCGCTTGAATTTCCTACCGCAGAATCTCCTCAATTCAATCTTGGCTCGGTATTTGCGTGAATTTGAAACAAACCGAGATCGATTGCCGCAAGATCGCAGGAGGTTTCATGGCTGCCCAGCCGGGGTCCACAACCAACAACGAAATCCAGAATTCGCTACCTCGAGTGCCCTCGCACCATGTGTCCAAGCATCGCTTTTCTTACTATGTCGAGCCGTACGATGAGCTAGATCGAACGGACCGTTTTCTGTCGGCGATGGCGGCGGTGCTCCGCCACAGCTCCTACGGCTACTGGCTTGACCTCTACTCTCGGATCACCGCCAAGTGCTCGCGCTGTGCCGATGTCTGTCCGGTCTACGATGTCTCTCAGGACCCTCGTGACATCCCCTGCTACCGCACCGAGCTCATTCTGAAAATCTACCGACGCTACTTCACCCTCGGCGGCATGGTACGCGCCCGATTGGGCCACGCGTGGGAGTTGAGCGATCGCCACATCGATGAGATGGCGGAGTCGATCTACCGCTGCACGGCGTGTCGGCGCTGTACCACCGAATGCCCGCTGGGGATCGATCACGCCCTGATGACGCACCTCATGCGCGACATCCTCTCGGAGATCGGTCTTGTCCCGAAGGCCCTCGTGGTCGCAGTGCGCGAGCAGCTCGAGGGAGCCACCCGCAATACCTCCGCGATCCCGGTGGCGGCCATGACCGACACCTGTGAATTCCTCGAGGAGGAGCTCGAGGAGCAGTTCGAATACGGCGGCATCAAATTCCCGATCGACGTTTCTGGCGCCGAGTACGTGTTCTTCCCTGCGGTCAGTGATTTTCTGCTCGAGGCCGACACCCTGATGGGCAACGCAGCCGTGTTTCACGCTACCGGCTGTTCGTGGACGGTCGGCACCGGCTACTTCGACGGCATCAACTATGGACTATTCATCAACGACCGCTACTTGCGTCGAATCATCCGCCAGCTAGTCGCGGAGGTGGACCGCCTTGAAGGACTCAAGATCATGATTGGGGAGTGTGGCCACGCCTCACGTTCGGCGAAGGACTTCGTACCTGTTTTCGGCGGACCCGATCCGCCCGAGGTTGTGAGTTGTGTCGAGTGGACGCATCGCATGTTGAACGACGGAAGGCTCAGCCTCGACCCAAACGTCGTTACCGATGTGGTGACCTACCACGACCCCTGTAACGTGGCCCGCCGGGGCTGGATCCTCGACCAGCCGCGCGAGATCCTGCGCTCGTTCTGCAGGAATTACGTCGAAATGACACCATCCCGTTCCGACAATTACTGCTGCGGCGGCGGTGGCGGCACAGTGTCAATCGACGAGATTCGGGACTTTCGAACCGGCGTCGGCGGCCGCCGAAAGGCCGAGCAGATCCGTGATACCGGGGCGCGTTACGTGGTCGCGCCGTGCGCCAACTGCAAGAAGCAGCTGCGCGAGGTCGTCGAAGACCACGGGTTGGAGGAGGTCGAGGTGGTCGGGCTGCACGATCTCATCCTTCGAGCGATCGAGATTCCAGGTGCGAAGCCCGCCATCGAGCGTCGTGCATTTGATCCGATGGCAATGGACTAGGAAGGGAGGACACGAGTCGTGGATGAGTGGTTGGCGTTGGCGCGCGGACCGTTGTTCCGATTCACCTTCGCGGTTATGGTGCTGGGTCTCCTCCGCCAGGTGATCGTCACCGTTTACAGCGTCGTCTGCGCCTATCGACTGACACAGCACAAAAAGATCGCGTGGGCCCTCACGGTCGTGCGAACCTTCGACTGGCTGGTCCCGCTACGTCACCTGCGGCGGCGTTGGTTCTACACCGCAGCTTCGATCCTGTTTCACGTCGGCGCCATCGTGACACCACTGTTTCTATTCGGCCACATCCGATTGCTCGAGTCGAGCGTCGGCATCTCCTGGCCGGCCCTGCCGATGGACGTTGCCGATTGGCTCACTCTGATGACATTGGCGGCGCTTTTCGTTCTCATGGTCGCGCGGCTCACGGGAAGCGCCTCGCGCCCGCTGAGCCGGGTCCAGGACTACCTGGTCCCCCTGATTCTGACGGTGCCGTTTTTCACTGGCTACCTGATCGCCAATCCGACCATCAATCCGCTGCCTCATAACCCGACCCTACTCGTCCATATGTTGAGTGCGGAAATCTGTTTTTTGATCATTCCTTTCACCAAGCTCGTCCACATGGCGCTCCTGCCGCTGACGCGTCTCCCAGCCGATCTCGCGTGGCGTTTCCCCGACGAATATCCGGAGGCCGTCGTGCGGCAAATCGGCAAAGAGGGCCAACCGATATGAGCTTCGCCATCCTCACCGATACCACCAGGTGCACGGGGTGCGAGCGTTGCGTCGACGCCTGTGTGGAGGTCAACCACCTCGGTCAGGACGTCCGCTATCGGTGGCGGGAGGCTGACGGCCTCAACGGTGCTCGCTACTGCTCGGTGGTCCAAATTGATGCCTACCACTGGGTTCGTAAGCAGTGCCGCCACTGCCTGGTACCAGCATGCGCCACGGCCTGCCCCGTCGGAGCATTGCACAAGACCGAGGAGGGCCCGGTCGTTTACGACCGCGACATCTGCATGGGTTGTCGTTACTGCATGATGGCCTGCCCCTACGAAATCCCGCGCTACATGTGGGAGGAAACGGTCCCGTACATCAGCAAATGCACGATGTGCTACGAGGCCATGCAGAGAGGCGAAATCGAGCAGCCGGCGTGCACCGAGGCCTGCGAAGAGCAGGCGACCACGTTTTTCACCAGCAGGGAAGAGGCCCTCGCCGAAGCGCGGCGCCGTATCGCCGCCAACCCCGGCCACTACTTCGAGGATCGAATCTGGGGTGAGCACGAGGTTGGCGGGAGTGCGGTGATCTACATATCCGACATCGATCTCGATTTTCTCGCCGGCCAGCGTTACAAGCCCCTCGGCGACGAACCATTCCCCCACTTCACGGAACAGATCATGTCCACGGTGCCGACGACGTTTGTCGCGGTCACTGCAGCCATGGCCGGCACCTATCTCTTCATCAGGCGTCGTGATCGCGTAATGGCCGAGGAACAGGAAGATCCGCTGGGGCGCGACGATCGTCCCGACACCAACCTCGACCGGGGAGCGGAGTCATGACCGTACGCATCACCAAGACAATCCTCTGGGCTCTGGTGGGTGCAGGGCTGGTCGCCCTCGTCGCGCGCTTTGCGGGCGGCCTCGGCGTCACCACCAACCTCAGCGACCTCACACCCTGGGGCCTGTGGATCGGGCTCAAGCTCGCCGGCGTCGCGTTTGCGGCCGGCGGCTTTACCATCGCGGCCGTCGTTTACATCTTCCGTTTCGAGTCCTATCACATACTGGCCCGCCGCTCGGTTCTGATCGGGCTACTGGGCTACACATTTTTCGTCGTCAGCCTGATCGTCGACCTCGGGATACCGTGGAATATCTGGCGACCGATCGCCTATTGGAACCTCCACTCGCCCCTCTTCGAAGTAGCCTGGTGCGTGATGCTCTATCTGACGGTGCTGGCACTCGAGTTCGCGCCGGTCGTGCTCGAAAAGTACAGTCAGCGTTGGCGACTCTGCGATCTTGCCTACCGTTTTCTCAAACGCATCACCATACCACTGGTTGTCTTCGGCATTGCGCTTTCGGTCCTCCACCAGTCGTCGCTTGGCACCCTGTTCGCGATCATGCCCCACCGCCAGCACCCTCTGTTCTACTCCCCGATCATCAACGTCCTGTTCTTCGTGTCGTGTATCGCGATGGGCCTGGCGGCGGTGATCGTAGAGTCCTACCTCGCGAACCTTCTCTATCAGCGTCGTATCAACGATCACCAGCTGCGTCGTCTCGGGCAGTTTCTGGCGTGGGTCATCTGGCTATTCATCATTATCCGCCTCGGCGATCTCGCGCTCAGGGGCGACGCCCGATACCTGGTCGGGAGCGGTTGGGACAGCGTGCTCTTCTGGATCGAGATGGGAGCGCTACTGCTGGTGCCCTCCCTGCTCCTGCAGTGGCGACGGGTGCGCGAGAGCCGGTTCCTGCTCTCGACCATGGCGTTCACCGTCGTCATAGGTTTCATCCTTAATCGGATCAATGTGGCCGGGCTGGCGACCATCTCAGCGACCGGCACCAGTTACTTTCCGTCCGGGCTCGAGATCCTCATGAGCCTCGGACTGGTCCCCGGTATCGCTGTACTGATCTGGATGTACCTGGTGGAGAACTACGAGGTCTGGCAACACGAAGAAGCGATCGACGAAGTCGATATGAGGTACGAGCCACCGCGACGCGACCGGCCTTCGGGCGTGTGGCTCGGGGACTCGAGCTTGGCCAGCTTCAAGCTGTACTCGACGGCCTTTGTCATGACCGCAGCGTTGACCTTCGGTCTGCTACCGAGAGACGCCCTGTTCGGAGCGTCAGCGGTGGCCAAGACGGTCGAGCGGCCGCGCGGCCGCGCCGTCTTGCTGGTTGATGGCGACCGAGCCGGAACCAGCGTTCTCTTCGACCACCGCAAACACGAGGAAAAACTCGGCCTCGAGGAATCGTGTGATCGGTGCCACCATATGGCCAATCCGATGGATCAGGACACGCCATGCTGGTGCTGTCACCGAGACATGTGGTCAGTAACCGATATCTTCGATCACGACGGCCACGTCCGAGACCTCGAGCGGTTCGGAGCTCTGGACGCGTGTGCCGCCTGCCACCCCGACGGCGGACAGCCAAGGGCCCGCGAGACCGTCTCCACCTGCACGGTCGAGGGCTGCCATCTTTATGAACTTGCTTTGCACCGCGAAAAGGCAAGGGTCCAACCGGATGACGTCACGCGTGCCCGTTTCGCGGTCGGTTACATGGACGCCATGCACGGGCTGTGCATCGAATGCCACAAGGAGCGAGCGGCCGAGCTCGGTCGGCCGCATCACGGTGACTGCGCCACCTGCCACCGACATGGGCTGGGACCGGAGGCAACGATCCTCACCCATCTGCGGGAACGCCACGACGTGATTTTCAGAACCGGGGAAACACCGCGATGAATAACCGGGAATTGCTTTCCCTGTCGGTGGTCGTCGTCGACGACGAACCCGACGTCGCTGTTTATCTGGCGGCGGTGTTGGAGAAAAAGGGCCACACGGCCCACACCGCGAAAAACGCGGCCGAAGGGTTCGCCATGATCAAAAGCCTCCACCCCGATGTTGCCTGCATCGACATCGTGATGCCGGAGGAAACCGGTGTCGCGCTGTTTCGGAAAATCCGTGCCGATGACGAAGTAGGCGATACGCCGGTAGTCTTCATCACCGCTTTGAAGCCGGAGATGGCCGCGTACCAGAATGGAATGAACGTTGAACCGATCCCAAAGGCCGACGAGTACGTTGAGAAGCCTCCGGACTCAGCGGCCTTCGTTGAAGCCGTCGAGAGGGCGGCGCGCTCGCGCCGCAGTCGAAAATGATTGAAGGCTGGATCGAGTCACACCTATTCGATGAGGTCCCGCAGATCGTCGCGGTCTTCGACCGCCAATACCGTATCGTCAAGGCAAACAGACGATTGACCGACACTTTCGGGGAGTGGAGTGGCCGGCGATGCTATGACGTGCTGCGCGGACGCAGCACCCGCTGTGAGGGATGCGAAGCGGCAAACGTGTTCGCAGACGGCCAGATTCGTACCTCATCCGAAAGTTGGCTTGATAAGGTGGGGCACCACGGGCACTTCGTCACCCGCCTCGTCCCAGTCCCCGACGAGAACGATCGGATCGCCTACGTGCTCGCCATGGCCACCGACGTCACCCGGTGCGAACAGCTCGATCGGGAGCACCAAATCCTGTTCGAGCGCGTCCCATGTTACGTCGCCGTGCTGGACAGCGAACTTCGCATCGTGCGCGCCAACGAGCTGGCGCGGAAAACGTTCGGATTCCACGTCGGACAGCTGTGCCACAGGGTGTACAAACATAGTGAGCAACGATGTGCCAACTGTCCGGCTTTGCGGAGCTTCGCAGACGGCAGAGTGCACACTGCGCAAATGGTCGGCGAACGCGAGAACGGTGATTCTGCGTACTACGTGTTGACCTCCGCACCCCTGGCTCGCGAGGGGGAGCCGATCGAGTACGTCATCGAAATCCTTCACGACATCACAGAGGTCAAATCTCTCGAGAGCGAACTGATTCGGGAACGCCAGTTTCTCGCCAGCACGATCGACCAATCATTCGACGGGATAGTCGCCACTGACGCCGGGCGAAGGATCACGGTCCTCAACCCGGCAGCAGAACAACTTCTCGGCGTCACAGCGTACGAGCTGCGCGGCAGCACAGATCTCGAGCGCATCTACCCGACCGAGTTCCTCACAGTCCTTGAACGCGGAGGTTCGAGCTGCATCCTGCCAGAGACTACGATTCGCGTCGGCGAAGACGACATCCCTGTCCGCTTTGCCGGCGTCGTGGTGCGTGACGGCGAAAAGAACCTCGGCACCGCCGGCTTTCTGCAGGACCTCAGGGATGTCAAACGGCTCGAACATGAAAAGCTCGACGCGGAGCGGTTGGCCGCGGTAGGCCAAACGGTGGCCGGCCTCGCTCACGGCGTCAAAAACATTCTTACTGGCCTCGAAGGCGGTATGTTTCTGGTTCAATGGGGAATCGAGGACGGTCGTCAGGACAAGCTCGAAGAAGGGTGGAAGATGCTCGACCGCAACTTCCACAAGATCACTACCTTCGTGCGCGAGTTCCTGAGCTTTGCCAAGGGCCGGGTACCGATGGTTTTACCCACCGACCCGAATCAGCTGGCGGATGACGCGGTCGCGCTGTTCAGCGAAGCCGCTCGTGAACGGGGAATTTCAATCGAGTCCGACTTTCAGGAAGCGATACCGGACGCCAATCTCGATGCCGCGGCTCTCCAACGCTGTCTCGCAAATCTCATCTCCAATGCGATCGACGCCTGTCTCGTGAGCGATCAAGACGGCGACCGAGTCATCGTCCGCACCCGTGACCGGGACGGCAACCTGGAGTTCGAGGTGGAGGATAACGGCTGCGGAATGGATTACGAGATCAAGCGCAAGGTCTTCACGAGCTTCTTCACCACCAAAGGCACCGAGGGCACCGGCCTCGGCCTTCTCGTGACCAAGAAAATCGTCCAGGAGCACGGTGGATCGGTGGATATCGAGTCGACGCCAGGCTCTGGTTCGGCTTTCAGAATCACACTTCCCCGGCACCGACTTCCCGTACCTGCCGAACACGATGTCGAAACAAACAACAAAGGAGACGCATAGATGAGCCGTCCCGAAGACAAGACCATTCTCATCGTCGATGACGAGCCAGATGTGGTCGCCTACTTCTCAGGCATCCTCGAACGAGCTGGGTTTAACGTGGTCACTGCGAGCAATGGCAGCGAAGCGCTGGAGGCAGTGCGCGAGCACCCACCGGACTTCATCTCCCTCGACCTCGTGATGCCAGAGAAATCCGGCATCCGATTCCTCTACGAGCTGCGCAAGAACCGGGACTGGGCCAAGATCCCGATCATGATCGTCACCGCTCATGCACGCGACGATCTTGGCAAGAGTGATTTCGACGAGATCTTTTCTGGCAGGACAATGGTTGGGCCTCTGACCTACCTCGAAAAGCCAGTCAAACCCGAGCGCTTCCTGCACAACGTTCTGAAGATCCTTGGCCTGACACCGCTCGAGGAGGCGACGTCGTTGGAAGACGAGGGGCATCTCCGAAATCGCATCAGCTCACACCTCGAGAATGCCGATTTGAAGACCCTCGAGAAGGTAATCGAAGCGCTCGGCGAGGACAACGCCTGATCTGCATCGCCTCTGAATCCATGCATTGAGGCGACTCTCGACGCGGACAGAGGAGCGTTTTGCACCCAAATGGGTGGCGCGCCGTGTCGTCACCACGCTCTCAAACTGTTGAATTCCAGAGATTTCGAATTCTCCAATCCATCTGGCACGCAGCTTGCTGCAATCGCATATGAAACCTCATGCCGTGACAAGAGACGGGTCGCTTGAAATCAGTTCCTTGTGAGACGGAAAGGAGGAGTGTCATGGTCAAAGGCATCGCGATCGAGGACTTGAAGGAGAGGATTGACAAAGGGGATTCGTTCGTCTTGGTGAATGCGTCGGACAACGTCTCAGTCTGTTCGATGGACGCCATCAAGGGCACGTACTGTATTCCGAGGTCACAGCTTCTCGGCCAGCTCGGGGTGCTGTTTCCGAAATCCATCCATCTCGTCGTGTATTGTGTGACTCCTGAGTGCGCCGAGGAAGCAGCCAAGGACCTCAGCGAGCATGGCTACACCCACGTCGAGTACGTCACCGGCACTCTGTTGGAGTGGAAAGACAGAGGGTACCCGACCGAATCATTGTGGCCCGCCTACGACTGGCACGATTGATTCGGCGACTTTCGAGTCATACTTCCAAAGTTGGAAGGCGTGGGATTGCACAGGCGCACAATCATCGCTGGCTCGCACCCGCAGCACGTCCGCCGACGGGCGGTCCTGAATAATCGCCTTCCGGGCGGAATTCGGGAGACCCATTGCTGATTCCGGGGCCGGAGCTGGTTGGCAACCTTTGGGAGAAGTGCAAGTCGAAGGAGTCAAATCCACGACGCCGAAGGTGAACAGCATTCCGCCGATGGCCCCCATCTCTGATGATCGCGGCAACCGAGGCGCGGCCACCTTGGGTCGCATCCCAGACCTGACCGTGCAACACTGCATCACCGATAACCTCGAGCCCGAGTTCGCCTTCAATCAGTACGGCCAAAAGCCGATCGTACGGATTATCGCCGACCGTCGCCAGAACCGGGTAGAAGGAGTCCAGCGATCGCTCGTCAACGATGGCTTCACGACGCACGATGGCCTCACCGCCTTCGAAGCCAGGGAACAAGGAGCGGGCTCAAGTGGTGCGCGTGTCTTCGAGTTCTTCGATTCTTTTCCGAAGCCGGTGCAGCTCCGCCTCGAGCTCAGCGGATGCTCGTTGCAGCTCGAGTTTCTCGGCCGTCGCTTCCGGCAAACGATCCGACGGCTCCCATCTATCCACCCGCTGCCAACCCGGCAGTCCGGTCGCCCAGAAACGGTTGCGCCACCCGTGGCCGCGTCCGAAGCCACGCTGTCGACCCCCCACGCCGTTTCGCGAAAAACGCTGCCCGAAAGAGGTCCTGCAATTCCCGAATCCTCCACCGGTCAACGGCCCATGACCCATCGGTCCGGTTCGATCTCCTCCTGGCATGGTGATGCCCTCCTTTCAGCTTTCGTTCTCCCGCGGAGCGCGACGGTTCTCGATTTCCAAATGATGGGGCGAGCCTTCACGCACCATCGCAACGCCGCAGGTGGAGCAACGTTCGTCAAGACACGGTACGCCTTGTTTGTGCGGAACTCGGTGCCCACATTTGGGACAGACACAGAATCCGCCGATGCCCAATCCTCCACCCTCTCCGCTGCGGCCGCCGCTGCTTTGGCCGCCCCGACCGAACCCTCGGTCCGATTTCACTCCCTGACCTCGTCCCTGGCCTCTGCCTTTTTTCGGCATGGTCAATCTCCTTCGAGATGAGCACGTGTTTCGCGCCCCCTCAATTGTCGTGGCATCCACCGCGGCCGGGTTGACCGTGATCGTGGCCGCAGTCGTGGTAGTTGTGCTCGTGGCACACCTCGCCGCTGGCCTCGAGGGTGCCGTCGAGGTAGCCCCGCGCGACAGCGTCAGGATCCTCTCCCCGAATGCCCGTCACCACCTCGATGCCGTGCTGGGCGAGGATGCCGGCGGCGCGCGGCCCCATGCCTCCGGCCAGAACCACGGTCGCGCCTTGCTGGCGCAGCCACATCGGAAAGATTCCTCGCCCATGTTCTGGTGGGGCGCCCAGCTGTCGCTCACCGAGGACGCGGCTGCTCTCGTCAACGGTGTAGAAGGCGAACGCCTCGGCGCCTCCAAAGTGCTCACTGAACTTCCCCTGGTGTACTGGTATCGCGATTTTCATTTTCATCTCCTTCTTGTCTTCAAGTTCTCTCAGCGCCGGCCTTGCCCGCGTCGACCGCGGCCCTGCAAATGACCGCAACGACAGCCCTGTCCGCGCCTGCGGCCACCGTCATGCACGGGACAAGGAAACGGCTCGTCTGACGCCGCCACCACAGGTCCCTCTGCAACCACCAACACCCGCTCTTCGACCAGCGCCCTGGCCGTCGCCAACCTTGCACGGGCCAGGATTCTGGCGAAGGTGGGCCGGGAAACACCCATCCGCTCGGCCGCGGCCTCCTGATAAAGCCCTTCGAGGTCGGCCAATCGCAGGGCTTCGAGTTCATCGAGCCGCATTTCCTCGACCTCGAGCGAGCCGACCGGCCGGCCGATGGGCTTGAAGGCCCGTTCTCCGGCTCCGCATCCAACTCGTCTGAGCTTTTCAGGTCGTGCCACCCTGCCTCCCTTTACGAACATATGCTCATTATCATCCGATGTCAAGAGGCGGATGAATCGTCCGAAAACTTTCACCGTTGGGAGTGGTGCAAACCGCTGCACGACCAGCTTTGTTACGGTTGCTGTCGCATGAGCGAGATCAAGAAAGGACCGCTGCACGCCCCCCAAACCTCGAGGGTCGTAACCATCGCCACCGCCCACGCGGCCCATGACACCTTCAGCGCCTTCCTTCCCCCTCTGCTGCCCGTCTTCATCGAAAAGCTCTCACTTGTAAAGGCCGAGGCCGGACTGCTGACGGTCTTTCTCCAGGGACCGTCGCTCCTGCAACCCTTGATCGGTCACCTCGGGGACCGTTTCGACCTTCGCGTTGCAGTCATACTCACCCCGACGCTGACCGCGGCCTGCATGAGCCTGCTTGGCATCGCCCCGGGCTACGCCGTGATCGCCCTTCTGCTTGTGACCGCCGGCGTCTCCGCCGCGGTGTTGCATTCTCTCGCGCCGGTGATGGCGGGCCGTCTCTCGGGACATCGACTCGGGTATGGCATGGGCTTCTGGATGGTCGGCGGAGAACTCGGTCGCACCCTCGGACCCATCGTCCTGGTGAGCGCGATCGCAATCCTTGGTTTCGACGGCTTGCCGTGGTTGATGGTCGGCGGTGCCGGGGCTTCAGCGCTTCTCTATTTCGGAGTCCGCGGCACGTCACAGGCACACAGCGGTCAGGCGGAGGCGAGCAACTTCTCCCAAGCCGTGCGTTCCATGCGGAATCTGGTGCTTCCTCTATCCGGCGTGGTTGTTTTCCGCTCGTTCATGATGGCAGCCTTCGCCACCTATCTTCCCGTCTTTCTGCACGAGGAGGGGGCCAGCCTGTGGTTCGCCGGAGCGTCATTGTCCGTCCTCGAAGCGGGCGGAGTCTTCGGCGCCCTAGTCGGCGGTTCCGCAAGTGACAGATTGGGTCGAAGGAGGGTGCTGGTAACCTCCTTTCTTCTGACGCCTGTTCTGATGTTTGCCCTCGCCCTCACTCCGGGCTGGTGGCGTTTGCCAATGCTCTTGCTGCTCGGGTTTTTCGGTCTCATGGCGACCCCGGTCATCATGGCGTCCGTCCAGGAAAGTGCCCCCGCGAATCGAGCACTGGTCAACGGCATCTACATGGCCCTCAACTTCGTGCTGCGGGCCTTGATCGTGGTCCTTGTCGGTGCTCTCGCAGACCAACTGGGGATGCGCTCGGCCTTTTTGGCGTGCGCAGTTATCGGTCTGCTCGGAACGCCATTCGTCTTCAAGCTGCCCGGGCGGCAAGGCCGAGATGCGGTGCGAGACTGAATCCTGGCGACATCTCAAACGAGAACCGCCCGCTTCCGCGGGCGGCCATTGTTCGCTGCTATTGGGCGAGCGGTCCGGATTCCGAATTCCTCATTCCGAATTCCTAATTCGACACTAGTGCCACTCCCAATCGATGAAGCCGGGCTCGACGTCGACCATCGCGTTGACAATCAACTCGACAAGGCCGCCGTAGTAGATGCCCGCCTTCTCCCATGCGTCGTAGTACTGGATGATGTCACGGATCTGGCCCTTGCAGTTTGAGCACGGTGCACACAGATATTTGGGATTGTCCTTGGTCATCTCCTCGTCCTGGAAGGCGTCGAGGATCTGGCGGAACTTCCTACGGCCGGTCATGTGGTGGCGCCAGTCCTGGAAGTTGTGGCCCGACATGATGGCGAATCCGGACCCCCCGCCACAGCAGTAGTTGTCGACCCCGTGCGGCGTCATCTCGCGGAAACGTCCGGGCGGCAACACCGCCTCGAGAATCTCCCGCTGCGGCGAAACCACGCCCATCAGGCGAACCAGGTTGCAGGGGTCATGGAGGGTGACCGGAAAGTCGTTGCGGCTCGGGTCGAGCTTGAGCTTGCCCGAACGGATGATATCGCGCAGCGTCACCATGGAGCTCTCACGCGGAATGTTGAGGTCACCGGTGAGGATCTTGTCGGCGATCACGGTCAATGCCTTGTGGGCGTGGCCGCACTCACCGAGCACGATCTTCTTGACCCCGAGCTTCTTGGCCGCCGCGGCGTGCTTGACCGCGACTCGGGCGAATTGAACGTCGTCGTACCAGACGCCGTAGTTGATGCCATCGTAGGCGACAGCCTCCGAAGACATCGTCCAGCTCAAACCGGCAGCCTCGAAGACGGTCGCGAAGGCGCCCGGGTTCTCCGGCCACGCCATGATTTCGCCCGCGTTGTGAATCAGGAGGATATCGGCGCCCTCCTTGTCCCACGGCGTCTCGATCTCGATCCCCGTACGCTCGGCAGTATCCTCGTCGATGAACTCGATGTTGTCCTTGACGATCATCGGCGTCATGCCGGTCGAGGAGCCGACCTCGAGTTGCAGGACCGATCCGTCGGCGTGGAGCTCCTTGGGTACGATCCCCATCTCCATCGACGCGATCTTGCGGATCTCGCGCGACAGGAGGGCGTTATCGACACCGATCGGACAGGTCTGGGCACAGCGTCTGCAAACGTTGCAGCGGTAGGAAAGCTCGATGAGCCGCGCCACGACCTCCCAGTTGAGGTCAATGTCACCGTGGACCTTGGGCGATTCCTTCTTGATGTACTTGAAGTAGATCCGGCGCAGGATCTCGGAGCGATAGATCGGTCGGTAGAGCTCGTTCTTGCCGCTCTCCTCGTAGATCGGACAGGCGTCCGAACAGGTCTGGCAGTGGGCGCAATGCTCCATCGACATCTCGAACGGCTGCAGAAACGCCCAGTTGTCATCGGTACTCATGCACCGCTCGAGACCCTTCAGGAACCCTTCGACGAGCCGGTCCTCCTCCTCCTTCGACTGCGGCTTGGCGATGTTGACCGCGATTGTGTCGTCGAGCACGACGTACTTCTCACGAGCCTCGTCCGAAAGTTGAGCAAAGGGCGGCTCCTCGTCGAGCTTGTCGAACGGGGGAGGCAACGGAATCTGCTCGAGCGGATCGATGTGGGCCAGCGGCTGGCCGGGGTTTTTGGCGATATCTTTGACACTGTCCGGTTGCTTCATTTGTCCTTTACCTCCGGCTCCTCGGTCGCGGCCTCGAGCCAGGTCTTCTTGCCGTCGCCCTTGATGTGCTCGGCGGACCAAGAGATCGGTCGACTGAGCAGATCTTCAATCACCTTTTCCTCGTCACCGCCGGGCAGGTTGGGATCGTCCTTCCAACGAATCGCGTGGTAGGCGAAGTACTTGCCGACAAAGTGTGACATGTGGGTGGTCGGGATATATGCGGTCAGCAGCGACAGGAGTACTACTGACAACATCAGCAGCAGAACCCCGGTGCCGCTCCCGAGCGACGCGAGATTGAAAGTCACGAGGTTGGCGACAAACGCGGAGACCATGGAGAAATCGAGGTCGTACCCGACAAAGGTGATAAACGCCACCCCGAACGCCACAATGAAAAACGCAAGGTTGAAGAGGTCAGCCGGCGCCGTGTAGTCTCTGAGCTCGCGGCCGCGGCGGCGCAGGAAGAGCCCGATCGCCCCGATAATGCCGAAAACCAGTCCGGCTCCGCCGAGCCACGGGGCCAGAAAGTCACTGATCGTGTTGACCGGGCCCGCGATCACTGCGGGCAGGAGAGCCCCGGAGACACCGTTGATCATCAACATGATCGTCGTCGCGCCAACCAGGTAGAGTCCGAAATGGAACGGAAAGGACCGTGTCCAGAGCTTCTTGTTGTGCTCCCTCAGGGCAACCAGGAAGAGTATCTCCGGGACCATCACCCTGAGCTCGCCGAGGAGCGATACTTCGCGCTTCTTCTTCCACCAGTCGCTCTCCTCGAGATAGGAGCCGCCATACGCTGCGCGCCCCCCTCCCTCGTGAGCAACGGGATAGAGTTCCCATCTGAGGTGCATCGGCATCTTCGACCAGAAAAAGAACCTGGCTACGACCGCGATCAGGAAGAAGACGATTCCGAGATAGGCGATGACGTAGACAAGAGTAGTCATCATTCATACTCCTCAAGCCGAGATTATATTACTAATTTCAAATATTGAAATGAAAAATTCGTGACCCAACGGGGTGTGATCGGTGCCGTTTGGAGAGGTTTCGCACACACCATTCCGGCCTCCAATTCGCAAAAACTATTCCCTAGCGAAAAAGTCGGAATTCAACTGTCTCAGCTTCGACCGCACGCATACAAACGAACACTCAAATCCGGGCAACACAGAAGATCGATTCCGACTGAGGCCCTCGACGATTGCAGCCGGAATCAGCTTCAATCCGTTGGGTCACTCGGCCAATGATCTAGCGGTTACGAAATCGTAACCACTCATCCTTTCACACCAGGGGGAGTCGGTGCGCCGATGTTGTCACTTACCACTCCAGGAAACCCATCAACTCGGTGCGATCCGTTCCTCAGGGTTCCTGGCCATCCAGTAACCGTTCCACAAGGGCCGGGAACCACGAACCATCCGGAACCTGGATCTTCCATCCGTTGACGAAGTAGGTCGGGGTGGCCTGTACATTCATTTCCTGGCCGAGACTCATCTGACGATGCACCGCCCCAATGGACTCCGGCCGCAAATAGCATTCTCTGAAGGCCTGTTCCTCCAGCCCGCGCCCTGACACGAAATCGGTGGCGGTTGGCGTCACCAAGGAGACTTCCATTTCTCGCTGCAGGCCGTAAAACGTCTCCTTGAACGGGATCAAAGCCTCCGG
>JAJDNM010000142.1 GCA_022340665.1 Acidobacteriota bacterium
GAGATGGTGATTCCGGGAGACAACACGAACCTGGAGGTGGAGTTGATCACCCCGATCGCGATGGAGAAGGGCTTGCGCTTCGCCATTCGCGAGGGTGGCCGCACCGTCGGTGCCGGCTCCATCACGGACATCCTGGAGTAGGGGTTGAAGCCTTTCGGCTTGCCGCGCCTCAACCGAGGGGCGGGCGTTGACGCCTCCTCCCGGGTGTGGTGCGTGAGATTTTTCCACGCAGGCCAGTAGCTCAATCGGTAGAGTCCCGGTCTCCAAAACCGGTTGTTGGGGGTTCGAGTCCCTCCTGGCCTGCCAAGTTCGTTCGACTGGAGTCGCCCGCATGCAATGGTGGACACGCCTAAAAACATTTCTCTCCGAGGTCATCGCCGAGACCAAGAAGGTCACGTGGCCGACGAAGCAGGAAGTCATCAACACGACGACCGTCGTGGTGATCGCCTCCTTCATCTTCGGTATCTACCTCTATCTCTGCGATCTCGTGTTCCTCCTTTTGAGGAACCAACTTTTCGAAGCCTTCAAGGTCTTTTCGTAAGGAGCTGATCTCCATGGCCAAGCAGTGGTACATCATCCACACGTACTCGGGATTCGAGGATCGCGTGAAGAAGACCCTCGAACAACGCGTCGAGGCGCTCGGCATGGAGGAATTCTTCGGCGAGGTACAGGTTCCGACCGAAACCGTCGTCGAGATGAAGAACGGCAAGAAACGGGAGGTTCGAAAGAAGTTTTTCCCCGGGTATGTGCTGGTGGAAATGGAAATGACGGACGATGCATGGCATCTTGTGCGGAACACGCCCAAGGTGACCGGATTCGTTGGTGCCGGCAAGAAACCCACACCGCTGACCGAGGAGGAGGTCAATCAGATCCTCCATCAGTCAGTGGCGACTCAGGAGAAACCGCGACCGACCGAGAGATACGAGAAGGGCGAGCGGATTCGGATCGTCGATGGTCCATTCGCCTCCTTCAACGGCGTCGTCGAAGAGGTCAACCTCGATCGGTCGACGCTCAAGGTGATGGTCACGATCTTCGGGCGTGAGACTCCTGTCGAAATGGAGTTTCGCCAAGTGCAGAAACTCGTTTGAGGAGTAGCGATGGCAAAGAAAGTCATAGGACAGATCAAGCTTCACCTGCCCGGCGGGCAGGCGACACCGGCACCACCGGTGGGTCCTGCGTTGGGACAGCATGGTCTCAACATCATGGACTTCTGCAAGGCGTTCAACGCGCGTACGCAGAAGGACCAGGGCATCATCATTCCGGTCGTGATCACCGTGTTCGCCGACCGTACCTATACCTTCATTACCAAGACCCCGCCGGCGTCATTCCTGCTGCGGCGGGCCTGCGGCCTGGAAAAGGGCTCGGGTGAACCGAACAGGGTCAAAGTCGGCACCGTGACCATGTCCCAGGTGGAAGAGATCGCCAAGACCAAGATGCCCGACCTCAACGCCGAGTCGCTGGATGCCGCAGTTGAGATCATCCTCGGTACGGCTCGCTCGATGGGCATCGAGGTCGGTGCAACCTCCGGAGTCATCGAGGTCGAGGAGCCGGAAGGCGAAGTCGAGGAGGTGGCCAGTGGCGCTTAGAGGAAAGAAATACAGAGAGTCGGCCTCCAAGGTGGAGCGTCGGCCTTACCCGCTCGAAGAGGCGCTGGGTTTGGTCCAAGAGACCGCCTTCGCTTCGTTCGATGAGACAGTCGAGATCGCGATGCGCCTTGGCGTCAATCCGCGCCACGCAGATCAGATGGTGCGAGGCACCGTTGTTCTGCCGCACGGCACCGGCAAGAGCCTGACCGTGCTCGTGGTGTGCGAGGGTCCAGCGCAGAAGGAAGCCGAGGAGGCTGGTGCCGATTTCGTGCTTTCGGGTGACGAGGCGGTGGAGAAGATCCAGGGCGGATGGCTCGAGATCGACGCAATTGTCGCGACCCCAGACATGATGAAGAGCCTGTCGAAGGTCGGTCGGGTCCTCGGACCGCGTGGACTGATGCCGAACCCGAAGTCGGGAACCGTAACCACCGACGTCGGCGCTGCGGTAGCGGACATCAAGGCCGGTAAGGTGGAGTTTCGGGTCGACAAGACCGCGATCATCCATGCTCCGGTTGGCAAGGTCAGCTTCCCGCATGAGAATCTCGTCGAGAACACCCGCAGTCTGATCAGCGCAGTGGAGAAGGCGAAACCCGCGACCGCCAAGGGCCGCTACGTTCACACCATCTACCTGTGCTCGACCATGGGCCCCGGCGTCCAGGTCGACCTGGTCAGCCTGGATACGAAGTAGGAGGAGGAACATGCTCACGAAAGAGCAGAAACACGAGCAGTCGGTGGAACTGCGGGAGAATCTTGAAGGCGTCAACACGCTGTTCCTCCTCGAAAACCACGGCCTCAAGGTGAACGACGTGAATCGCCTTCGCTCGGAGGTGCGGAAGACCGAGGCGACCTACAAGGTTGTCAAGAACACCGTCGTACGGTTGGCAGTCGAAGGGACGGAGATGGAAGGCATCACGCCTTTCCTGAGTGGACCGAAGGTCCTCGCCTACACGGGTGGTGACGGCGTAGCCCTGGCCAAGGTGCTGAAGGACTTCATCAAGAAACACCCCGAGCTCACCTTCGAGCAGGCATATCTCGAGGGGCAGATTCTCGAAGCCAAGGAGGCGGAGAAAATCGCCGACATGCCGTCGCGCGACGAACTCATCTCCAAGTTGGTGAATCTGCTGCAGTCGCCCTTGCGGCGCCTCGCAGTCGCGCTCAACGCTCCGCTTCAGCAGTTCACGAATGTGATCACTCAGGTCGCGGAAAAAGGCGACCAGCCTGCAGAGGAAACGGTCGAAGAAACCGTTGTCGCGGAAGAGCCCCCGGAGGCCGAAGAAAAGCCTCAAGAGGCCCAGGCTTCCGACCAAATTGAAGAAGCTCCGGAGGCTGAAGCTTCCGCCCAGGACAGGGATACTCCGGCAGAGGAGCCCGAGGACGCTTCGGAAGCCGAAGAACAAAACGAGACCCAGGAAACTCAAGAATCCTAAGGAGGATCTGAAAAATGGCCCAGATAGAGAAGATGATGGAGGATATCAAGGGGATGACCGTGCTCGAGCTCAATGAGCTCGTCAAGGCCCTTGAGGAAGAGTTCGGCGTGACTGCCGCTGCCGCCGCTCCGGTGATGATGGCCGGTGCCGTTCCGGGTGCCGCTGCCGGTGGTGAGGAGGCGGAAGAGAAGACCGATTTCGACGTTGTACTGAACTCGATCGGTGACAAGAAAATCAATGTCATCAAGGTCGTTCGCGAGGTCACTTCGCTCGGTCTGAAAGAGGCCAAGGAGCTGGTTGAGAGTGCGCCTGTCAAGGTCAAGGAGGGCGTCAACAAGGAAGAGGCCGAAGAGATCAAGAAGAAGTTCGAAGAGGCCGGCGCCCAGATGGAGATCAAGTAACGCGCGACATGCCGTTCGATTCCCGGGTTTCGAGACCCATGAACTGAGATGACGGGAGACGTGCGTCTCCCCGTCGATCTTTTGGTCAGGAGGGAGCATCCATGACCACGAGCCCCAATGGGCGGCTGAGCTTCTCCAAGCATTCGTCCACGATTCCGCTGCCGAACATGATCCAGGTGCAGAGGTCCTCGTACGAGGAGTTTCTGCAGATGGACCTGCTGCCTGAAGAGCGCATTTTTGGCGGTCTTCAGTCGGTGCTGTCGTCGATCTTCCCGTTCACCGACTTTCGCGAGACCTGCGAGCTGCAGTTCGTCCGCTACGAAATCGGGAACTGGACTTGCCGGTGCGGGCGCCTCGACGGGTTGCATCATCTGCGCCTGACCTGCGAGCACTGTGGTGCGAGCTTCAAGGCGGGTGATCCGCATGAAGAAGCGGTCGTTTGTCCGGATTGTGGCAAGGCGAACAAGAATCGCGTCGAGGTGTGCAGCGTCTGCGGGACCTCTGTCGGCCTGCGCCTACCGTTTTCGTCGGACGAGTGCCGCGAACGCGGGATGACCTATGCGGTGCCGGTGCGCCTGACCTTCAGACTGGTGACCTTCGACACCGAGGAAGATGGCAGTCGACAGGTGCGCGACGTCAAGGAGGAAGAGCTCTACTTCGGCGAGATGCCGCTGATGACGGACACTGGCACCTTCATCATCAACGGTACCGAGCGCGTGATCGTCTCGCAGCTTCACCGTTCGCCCGGTGTTTTCTTCACCCTCGAAGGCCCAAACGACTACCTTGCCAAGGTGGTGCCGTACCGAGGGTCGTGGATCGAGTTCGAGTACGACAACAAGCAGATCCTCTGGGTCCGTATCGATCGAAAACGCCGTTTGCACGGCACCGTCTTTCTCCGTGCGTTGAGCCCCGAGCTGGAAAGCAACTCTCAGATCCTCCGCAGCTTTCACACAGTCTTCGACACCAAGCTCAGCGCCAAGAAGGACACCGCGACGCTGTTGCTCGACTCCCGCATCCTCGATATCGAAGAAGAGCGGCAGAAGGCTCTCCGTTTCAGGAAGGTTGCCGAGCCGCCGCTGTTTGCCGGCCTTTCCCTCGACAACGCGATGAGGCGGCGCCTGGAAAAGGCGACGGTCGAAAAACCGACCAAGGTGGCTGTCAACCGCGAAGAATTGATCGGCGCAATCGTGATAAATGATCTGATCGACGAAGAGACGGGTGAGGTGATCGTGCCCGCCAACTCGAGGGTCACCGATGACGTGTTGGCGCAGGCCGACGAGGTGGGTATCGACACAATCAGTCTCGCGTTTCCGGACTGGGATCCGGTTGGTGAAATTCTCCACCAGACTCTCGAGAAGGACACCACGACATCGCAGATGGGCGCGAGGATGGAGATTTACCGACGCCAGCGTCCGGGAGATCCCCCGACCGAGGAATCGGCGACCACGCTCTTCAACGGGCTCTTCTTCGACGAGCGCAAATATGATCTATCCAAGGTCGGCCGCTTCAAGTTCAACGCCAAGCTTGGTCTCGACAAGGATCCGGATCAACGGACCCTCGATGTCGACGATTTCATCCATCTGGTGAACTACCTCCTCAGGCTCCACCGTGATCTCGGGCGGGTCGACGACATTGACTCGCTCTCGAACCGCCGCGTGCGAACGGTTGGGGAGTTGATGGAGAATCAGTTCCGCATTGGCCTCGTCCGCATGGAGCGGGCGATCAAGGAAAAGATGTCCATTCACCCGGACATCGACTCGGCCATGCCGCGCGACCTGGTGAACTCCAAGCCGGTCATGGCTTCGGTCGACGAGTTTTTCGGATCGTCACAGCTGTCGCAGTTCATGGACCAGACCAATCCGTTGTCTGAGGTCACTCACAAGCGGCGCCTCTCGGCTCTTGGCCCGGGCGGTCTGTCGCGCGAGCGCGCCGGTTTCGAGGTGCGAGACGTGCACTCGACGCATTACGGGCGTATCTGCCCGATCGAAACCCCCGAGGGGCCGAATATCGGCCTGATTTCGTCGCTTTCGTGTTACGCGCGGCTCAACCCGATGGGCTATATCGAATCGCCGTACAAAAAAGTCGAAAAGGGCAACGTCCTCGAGCACGTTCGAATCACCCAGGTCGGTGATACCGATTTCGAGCTCGGGCAGGTCGCGCTGCGGTCCGACTTTGATGAGGCCAACGCCAAGGTGCGTCGCTCGCGCAAAAAGAAAATCGAGGCGTGGGGCGAGCCGCACGCCTATTACCTGGCCGCGTGGGAGGAGGAAAACCTCAACATCGCTCAGGCCAACGCGCGTGTCAACGACAAGGGCAAATTGGTCGACCCCAAGGTGATTGCGAGGTCGGGCGGCGAGTTTCTCGTCCTCGATCGAGACCAGATCGACTTCATTGACGTCTCGCCGCGGCAAGTGGTGTCGGTGGCGGCATCATTGATTCCGTTCCTCGAGCACGACGATGCGAACCGCGCGCTCATGGGATCGAATATGCAACGGCAGGCGGTACCTCTGGTTCAACCAGAGGCGCCGGTGGTTGGCACCGGAATGGAGTCGGTTGTTGCCGAGGACTCGGGCGCCGTGGTCGTATGCCGGCGTTCGGGCGTGGTCGACAAGGTCGACTGCCAACGGATCATCGTCCGCGTCGAAGACGAAGACGAGGGCGAGGGTGAGTTCGGAGCCGATATTTACCAGCTGACCAAGTTCCGGCGCTCCAACCAGAACACGTCGATCAATCAGAAGCCGCTGGTCGAGGAAGGCCAGCGGGTCGTGAAGGGTCAGGTACTGGCGGACGGCCCCAACACTGAAAAGGGCGAGTTGGCGCTCGGCCACAACGTGCTGGTTGCCTTCATGCCGTGGCGTGGCTACAACTTCGAGGACGCGATAGTCGTCTCGCAGCAGCTGGTCAAGGAAGACAAGTACACCTCTATCCATATCGAGGAGTTCGAGACCTCTGCCCGTGACACCAAGCTCGGACCGGAGGAGATCACCCGCGACATTCCCAACGTTTCGGAGTCGGCTCTCGCCCACCTCGACGACGCGGGCATCATCCACATCGGTGCCCAGGTTCGCCAGGGCTCGATCCTGGTCGGCAAGGTGACGCCGAAGGGCGAAACGCAGCTGACCCCTGAGGAAAAGCTGCTTCGTGCGATCTTCGGCGAAAAGGCGGGCGACGTTCGCGACGCGTCCCTGCGCTGTCCGCCGGGTATCGAGGGCGTGGTTGTCGGCGTGCAGATCTTCGCCCGTAAGGGTGTGGAAAAGGACTCCCGCCAGTTGGCGATCGAAAACGAGGAGATCGATCGCATCCGCACCAACTCCGAGGATGAAAAGCGAATCATCCTCGAGGTCCGGGATTCCAAGATCGAGCGTTTGCTGGTTGGAAAGGTCGTGAAAGAAGACATCGCGGTCCGCAAGGGCGGCGAGGTGTTGATCGGCAAGAACCAAAAGGTCACTGCAGAGGCGCTGCGGCGTCTCAAGATCTCCCAGATCAAGAATCTACCGCTCAAGACGGCGGCGCTTCTCGACAAGGTGCGGCTGATCATCCGCCAGGCCGAGTCGCAGGTGGAAGTCCTTGACCAGATCAACCAGGAGCGAATCGAGTTGCTCCGCCAGGGTGACGATCTCCCACCGGGAGTGATCAAGCAGGTCAAGGTCTTTATTGCCATGAAGCGCAAGCTTCAGGTCGGCGACAAGATGGCTGGACGCCACGGCAACAAGGGCGTCATCTCGCAAGCTCTTGCCGAGGAGGACATGCCGTTCTTGCCCGACGGTACGCCGGTCGAGATCATCCTCAACCCGTTGGGCGTGCCATCGCGCATGAACGTCGGCCAGATTCTCGAAACCCATCTCGGGTGGGCCGGCCATGAGCTCGACCTCAGCTTCGCGACCCCGGTATTCGAGGGTGCGAACGAGGATGAAATCCGCAAGATGCTGGAGAAGGCCGGACTGCCAGAAGACGGTAAGAGTCTGCTTTACGACGGGGTCACCGGAGAGCCGTTCGAACAGCGCGTGACGGTCGGCCACATCTATATGCTCAAGTTGAGTCACCTGGTGGACGATAAGATCCACGCCCGGTCGATCGGGCCATACTCTCTGATCACGCAGCAGCCGCTTGGCGGCAAGGCCCAGTTCGGAGGCCAGCGTCTGGGCGAAATGGAGGTGTGGGCGCTGGAAGCGTTCGGCGCCGCGCACACACTGCAAGAGCTGTTGACGGTCAAGTCGGACGACGTCGAGGGCCGGGCCAAGGTCTATGAGGCGATCGTCAAGGGGCAGGTCCCCGAAGAACCGGGGCTTCCGGAATCTTTCAACGTGCTGGTTCGCGAGCTGCAGGCGCTCGGCCTCGATGTCGAGCTGCTGCAGCAGGATGACGAGTGAGGAGGGGAAAATGGAGCGTTCAAGCCTGAGCGAAGTTCGCAGCTTCTTCGAAAAGCCCAAACCCCTCAACGACTTCAACGCGATTCGTCTCGGATTGGCGAGTTCCGAGAAGATCCGTTCGTGGTCGCACGGCGAGGTCATCAAGCCCGAGACCATCAACTATCGCACTTTCAAACCGGAGCGTGACGGCCTGTTCTGCGCCAAGATCTTCGGTCCGGTCACCGACTGGGAGTGCCTCTGCGGCAAGTACAAGCGGATGAAGTACCGCGGCGTCGTCTGCGACAAGTGCGGCGTCGAGGTCACAAAGTCAAAGGTCCGGCGCGAACGCATGGGCCACATCGAACTGGCCGCTCCAGTGTCCCACGTCTGGTTCTTCAAGGGCCTGCCGTCGCGCATCGGCCTGCTGCTCGACATGACGATGCGCGAGCTCGAGCGGGTTCTCTACTTCGAGGCTTACGTGGTCGTCGACCCCGGTGACACGGATCTCGAGGACCAGCAGGTACTGAGCGAGGAAGAGTATAGGCAGGCGAAGGAGGACTATGGTGAGGCCTTCGTCGCGATGATGGGTGCGGAAGCGGTCCGCGCTCACCTCGAACGCCTCGATCTCGATGAGATGGCGGCCGAGCTGCGCATGGTGATGCGCACCGAGACCGCGATCATGCGACGCCAGAAAGCAGCCAAGAGGCTGAAGCTGGTCGAGGCTCTGCGACGTTCCGGCAACCGACCCGAATGGATGATCCTCGAGGTCATTCCGGTGCTGCCGCCCGAGCTGCGGCCCCTTGTTCCTCTCGACGGTGGCCGATTCGCCACCTCGGACCTCAACGATCTCTATCGCCGGGTGATCAACCGCAACAACCGGCTCAAGAAGCTTCTCGATCTGCGTGCTCCCGAAGTGATCGTTCGTAACGAGAAGCGGATGTTGCAGGAGGCCGTGGACGCGCTCTTCGACAACGGCCGTCGCGGCCGCGTCATCAAGGGCTCGAACAACCGCCCGCTCAAATCCCTGTCTGACAACCTCAAGGGCAAACAGGGCCGGTTCCGGCAGAACCTGCTCGGCAAGCGTGTCGACTACTCCGGGCGTTCGGTGATCGTCGTCGGTCCGGAGCTCAAACTCCACCAGTGCGGATTGCCGAAAAAGATGGCGCTCGAGCTCTTCAAACCGTTTGTTTACCAGGAGCTCGAAAAACGCGAACTCGCAACAACCATCAAAATGGCAAAGGAGCTTGTCGAGTTGCAGACCCCGGAGGTCTGGGACGCTCTGGAGAAGGTCATCAAGGAGCATCCGGTGCTCCTGAATCGTGCGCCGACCCTGCACCGTCTCGGTATCCAGGCCTTCGAGCCGGTACTGGTCGAGGGCAAGGCTATCAAGATCCACCCCCTGGTCTGCGCGGCCTACAACGCGGACTTTGACGGCGACCAGATGGCGGTCCACGTGCCGCTGTCGCCAAAGGCCCAACTCGAGGCCCACATTCTTATGATGTCGGCTCGCAATATCCTGTCGCCCGCGAGCGGCCGCCCGCTGGCGGTCCCGTCGCAGGACATGGTCATAGGCGTCTACTACCTGACGACCGAGAACTACATGGCCAAGGGAGGCGGCAAGACCTTCGCGTCTGCCGAAGAGGTCTTCCTGGCTCACAGCGCGGGAGTGGTCGGTACCCAGGCACCGATCCAGCTGCGGTTTACCGGTAACCTGATCGATCTCGTCGCACAGGGTGGCAGCCAGGACATCCTTCACGCCGACATGATCGAGGTTGAAGACATGCTCCTGGAGACCACGGTCGGTCGCGTGCTCTTCAACATGCAGCTGCCGGACGAGATGCCTTTCATCAACGGCCAGCTGCGCAAGAAGGGGCTCCAGAACCTGGTTGCCTTCTCGTTCATGACGGCCGGCCACCATCCAACGGTTGCCCTGCTCGACAACCTCAAGGAGATCGGCTTCGAGTACGCCACGCGATCGGGCCTCTCCCTATCGTCCGACGACATGGTGATACCGGGCAGCAAGCAGGGTCAGCTCGACCAGGCCCACAACGAGGTCGATGAGGTCGAGGACCAGCGGCGGAAGGGACTGATCACCGCAGGTGAGCGCCACAACAAAATCGTCGATATCTGGCACCGGGTGACCGAGGATGTGGCCAAGGAAATGTTCAGCGAAATGTCATCGCTCAACCCGGAGTCGGGCGAGTTCAACCCGATCTTCATGATGGCCGATTCCGGTGCGCGTGGCTCGCGTGAGCAGGTTCGCCAGCTGGCTGGCATGCGCGGTCTGATGGCCAAGCCATCGGGCGAGATCATGGAAACGCCGATCACCGCGAATTTCCGCGAGGGTCTGTCGGTGTTGCAGTACTTCATCTCGACCCACGGCGCGCGCAAGGGACTCGCCGACACGGCGCTCAAGACAGCCGACTCCGGCTATCTGACCCGGCGACTGGTGGACGTGGCTCAGGACGTGATCGTGGTCGAGCACGACTGCGGGACCGAAAACGGCATCGAGGTCACGGCGATCACCGAAGGTGGCGAAATCCTCGAACAGATCCGCGACCGAATCGTCGGCCGGGTTTCCGCCGAGGACATCTATGATCCGATCGAGGACAGCCTGATCTGTCCGGTGAGCACCGAGATCACGGAGACCATCGCCAGCCAGATTCAGGAAGCCGGTATCGAGCGCGTCCGCATTCGCTCAGCTCTCACCTGCGAGACCGAGCGGGGCGTCTGCCAGCTGTGCTACGGCCGCATGTTGGCCACCGGGCGCCTCGTGGAGATCGGGGAGGCGGTCGGCATCATCGCCGCTCAGTCGATCGGCGAGCCGGGTACCCAGCTGACCATGCGGACCTTCCACTACGGCGGCACCGCGACCCGGGGCACGGAATCCTCGCGGCATGTCGCGAACCACAGTGGCGCGATCAAGTTCCTCAACATCGCCGCCGTGGAAAACAAGGACGGCGAAACGGTGGCCATCTCGAGGACCGGCAAGCTTGTGATTCTCGATGCTCGTCAGCGAGAGAAGGAGCGGTACTCGGTAGCCTACGGGTCACACCTGCTGGTCGAGGATGGTCAGGAGGTTGAGCCCGGCACCCCATTGGTCGAGTGGGATCCATTCACCTCATCGATTCTGACCGCGATCGCTGGCAAGGTGAAGTTCCACGATCTGGTCGAAGGCGAAAACGTCCGTGAGGAAATCGACAAGCTCACCGGTCACGCTCACAAGATCGTCATCGAGCCGCTCGGGTCGGGCAAACGCATTCCGACCATCGAGGTCGTCGGAAAGGGCCGCGGTAAGAACAAGGAAACCCGGCGGTACCAGCTGCCGATCGGCTCCCACCTCTCGGTTGCGGAGGGGGACGCGCTGGAGTCGGGCGACGTGCTGGCCAAGATTCCGCGCGAAATGTCCAAGACCAAGGACATCACTGGTGGTCTGCCGCGCGTGGTTGAACTCTTCGAGGCTCGCAAGCCCAAGGACCCGGCAGTGGTGTCCGAGATCGACGGTCACATCCGCATCACCGAACCGGTGCGCGGTCAGCGCCGCATCGTGGTCGAGGGCGAGGGCGACGAGCACCGCGAGTACACCATTCCGCGCTACGCGCACGTGTCGGTGCAGGAGGGTGAGTTCATCCAGGCCGGGGATCCGCTGACCGAGGGGGCGGTTAACCCGCATGACATCCTGTCGATCCTCGGTGAAAAAGAAATGCAGCGACACCTGGTGGACAAGATTCAGGAGGTCTACCGCTCGCAGGGTGTGGCCATCAACGACAAGCACATCGAGGTGATTGTTCGCCAGATGATGCGCTTCGTGAAGGTCGTGGATCCGGGCGACACGGACTTTCTGCTCGAACAGCAGATTCCGCGTTACTTATTCCAGCGCGAGAACGATCGGGTGATCGAAGCCGGCGGCGAGCCGGCGACCGCGACGTCGCTGCTGCTCGGCATCACCAAGGCCTCGCTGGCCACCGAGAGCTTCATTTCGGCGGCGTCGTTCCAGGAGACGACCCGCGTTCTGACCGAGGCCGCGGTCTCGGGCAAGGTCGATAACCTGCACGGACTCAAGGAGAACGTGATCGTTGGCCGGCTGATCCCGGCCGGTACGGGTTCGCCCCGTTACCGCCGCACGATCATCGATCCGGTGCCCGAGGAGGAGATGGAGCCGCGCGAGGAGCCGGAAAACCTCTATCGCGAGATGACAGAGGCGGCGACTGCCCTTTTGGAAGCCAAGCCGGAAACCCCGGCCGCAGAAACCGAATAACAAGTTCTTTTTTATCAGTCAATTCAACTTCGGCCGCCCCTCGGGGCGGCCTATTCTTCGCGTCCGAATGGCCCGCCCGCCGCGGCCTTCGACCGCGTCCACGCGTTCTCGATCGCCCCGCCCTCCGATCGCGAGCGCTCGTCGGGCGGGTCGACCTCGCCCGCTGTTTGCCTGCGGCAAAAGGGCGGGGCGTGACCTGTCATCCTGAGCGGAACGTCCCGGGCGGACGCAAAATCGATGGATTCCCCAAAGTCAGAGATCGATCCGCCTCGCCCCTTTTCAACCCGCCCCCTCCCCCCGCCCACCCACCCTCGGAAATTCACGGCGGGCGTTGCCCTCCTCGAATTTCTGGGGAGAGGGGGCAAAAAAAAGACCTTGTGGCGGAGTCACTTCCGTTTCTTCAACGGAAGGATCTTCATCTGCCTCAATCGGCATGTTCCGTGGTTTCCAAACGCTGCCCCTGTCCCGGCCACAGGAAATTGCCGCTGTGATCTGTCGCTGATCGCTGTTCCTGTCCCTGACGCTGACCACCTTGTCTCGCCCCGCGCCGCTCTTCGGCGCGAAGAAGACGTTTTCACGCTGAGTCGACCGAGGTTCTTCGAGCATTTTCCTCGCTTATCGGGATCGACGGGCCGGACCCGGTTCGATTTCCTGGGAGGACGGTCAATCGAAATCCGAAAACGCAGGAATCGCTTGGTATTTCTGGGCTCTTGATTGCGCAACCGGGGAAAACATCGAGTTTCTGTGTTTGGCGCGATCTCCGACATGCGCTTCGCAGACCTGGCACGTCGCATGGGCCTTCCGCAGGCCGCCGAACCTGTTGCTTTTATGTCAAATAATTGATTCCAGATGAGTTCTGCACGCCCCTATCACTTCGTGAGGTGGTCCAAAATTCCGATTTCCGAACTCCGAATTCGATCATCAGCGTCCATCCGCGGGATCTGCCGGCGTTCCGGGTGGCTGGGTGGATCCAGCATCCAGCATCCAGCATCCAGCATCCAGCATCCAGCATCCGGCATCGAGCATCCAGCATCCAGCATCGGGTATCTGGCCTGGCTTGTGGCGAAAAAATGCGCTCTTGTACGCCAAACGCCTTAGAACCGCTTGACAGAACGCGGCATCTCCAGTATTCTTCCGCGGCTCTGACTCACGGCCAGGGCCCAAGGAACGAGGAAGCAGCCAAGTGGTGCCTCCACTTGGATTTACGAACCCCGGATAGGGAGTGACCATGCCAACAGTCTCGCAATTGGTACGCCAGGGCCGCAAAACGGCGACCGAGAAAACCAAGAGCCCGGCGCTGCAGTCCTGCCCGCAGAGGCGTGGAGTCTGCACCAGGGTTTTCACCACCACGCCGAAGAAACCGAACTCGGCTCTCCGCAAGGTGGCTCGTGTCCGCCTCACCAACGGCATCGAGGTGACGGCCTACATTCCTGGCGAGGGACACAACCTTCAGGAGCACTCGCAGGTGATGATCCGCGGCGGCCGCGTCAAGGATCTGCCGGGCGTTCGCTACCACATCATTCGCGGCACCATGGACAGCCAGGGTGTCGAGGGCCGTCGCCAGCGCCGTTCGAAGTACGGCGCCAAGCGGCCGAAGAGTTAGGGCGGGGGGAGCACATGCCTCGGCGAGCAACCATTGACAAACGAGAGGTCCTTCCGGATCCCGTCTACAACTCGCGGCTGGTCACGAAGTTCATCAACAACGTGGCGCTGAGCGGCAAGAAGACGGTTGCCGAGAGTATCTTTTATGGCGCGCTCGGTCTGATCGAAGAGCGCACCGGTGACGATCCCCTCAAGGTGTTCAAGCGCGCGGTCGAGAACGCGAAGCCGCAGGTCGAAGTCAAATCACGCCGGGTCGGTGGCTCCACCTACCAGGTGCCGATGGAGGTCCGGTCGGACCGCCAGCAGGCGCTGGCCATCCGCTGGCTGATCGGCTTCGCCAAGTCGCGGCACGAGAAGACGATGATGCAGAAGCTCGCTGCCGAGTTTCTGGATGCGGCGTCGAACCGCGGAGGCACGATCAAGAAACGCGATGACACACATCGCATGGCCGAGGCCAACAAGGCCTTTGCCCATTACCGCTGGTAGGTGAGTTAGAGACAGACGACAGCAGTTCGCAGGAGATCTTTGAAAAATGCCACGTGTTATCCCACTCTCGAACGTCCGAAATATCGGCATCATGGCTCACATCGATGCCGGTAAGACGACGACTACCGAGCGTGTGCTCTATTACACGGGCATCAACTACAAGATCGGTGAGGTCCACGACGGCACTGCGACCATGGATTGGATGCCGCAGGAGCAGGAGCGGGGCATCACCATCACATCTGCTGCGACAACCTGTTTCTGGCGCGACCACCGCATCAACATCATCGACACCCCCGGCCATGTCGACTTCACCGCCGAAGTGGAGCGCAGCCTGCGCGTGCTCGACGGTGCAGTCGCGGTTTTCTGCGCGGTCGGCGGTGTCGAGCCGCAGTCCGAGACCGTTTGGCGGCAGGCCGACCGCTATCACGTGCCGCGAGTCGCCTTCATCAACAAAATGGACCGTACCGGTGCCAACTTTGCGGGTGTCACCGAACAGATCCGGGAGAAGCTGGCGGCCAACGCGGTCCCGGTCCAGCTGCCGCTGGGCGCTGAAGAGAGCTTTGCCGGGGTCATCGATCTGGTGCGAATGAAGGCCTACAACTACAAGGACGAAACCCTGGGTGCCGAGTACTTCGAGGAAGACATTCCGAAAGACTACCGGGCCGAGGTGGACGAGTACCGCGAACGTCTGTTCGAGGCAGTGGCCGAGACTTCAGAGGAGTTCCTCGACCACTACCTGGCCGAGGGCAGCCTCGAGGAGGACCAGATTCTCCGCGGTCTCCGGATCGGCACCATCGCCGGTTCGCTGGTGCCGGTGCTCTGCGGTTCTGCCTTCAAGAACAAGGGTGTACAGCCGTTGCTCGACGCGATCGTCGACTATCTTCCGTCGCCGCTCGACATCCCGCCGATCGAGGGTTTTCTCCCAGAGGGCGTGAAGGGCAGCAACGTCCGCCGTGCCGATGACGAGGAGCCCTTTGCCGCGCTGGTCTTCAAGATCATGACTGATCCCTATGTTGGCCGGCTCGCCTTCATTCGTACTTACTCGGGCGACCTGGCCACCGGCTCGTCGGTGATCAATGCCGCCACCGGCAAGTCCGAACGGATCGGTCGCCTGCTCAAGATGCACGCCAACAAGCGCGAGGAGATCTCAGAGGTCTGCGCCGGTGACATCTGTGCCGTGGTTGGGCTACGCAATGCTGGCACTGGCGATACCCTGTGCGACCGCAAGCACCCGATCGTGCTCGAGGCGATGCAGTTCCCCGAACCAGTCATCTCGGTCGCCATCGAGCCCAGGACCACCGCCGATCAAGAGCACTTGGCCGAAGCACTGGCCAAGCTCACTCAGGAAGATCCGACCTTCCGCGTCACGGTCGACGAGGAAACCGGGCAGACGATCATTTCCGGGATGGGAGAGCTCCATCTCGAGATCATCGTCGACCGGTTGATGCGCGAACACAAGATCGGCGCGAAGGTCGGTCGCCCGCAGGTTGCCTATCGCGAGGCCATCACCAAGGAGGCCGATGGCAAGGGCGAGTTCATCCGCCAGACCGGAGGCAAGGGCCAGTACGGCCAGGTCAGGATTCGCATCTGGCCTTTGACCGACGGCACCGAATTCGTCTTCATCGACGAGATCAAACAGGGTGTGATTCCGCGCGAGTTCATCAAGCCTGTCGAGATAGGCATCCGCGAGGCGATGGACCGCGGTATTCTTGCCGGCTACCCCCTGATGGGAATCGGGGCCGCTCTTTACGACGGGTCCTATCACGAGGTGGACTCGTCGGAGCTCGCCTTCAAGGTAGCCGGATCGATGGCCCTGATGAATGGCGCGAAAGATGCCGGTCCGGTGCTCATGGAGCCCATCATGGAGGTCGAGGCGGTGACTCCAGAGGAGTACCTCGGCGATGTCATCGGCGATCTCAACCGACGCCGGGGACGGGTCACCAGTATGGAATCACGCGCCGGATATCAGGTCGCGACCGTCCACGTTCCCCTTTCAGAGATGTTCGGCTACGCCACCGATCTGCGGTCGCAGACACAGGGGCGGGCTACCTACAGCATGCAGTTTGATCATTACGACGAAGTTCCTCAGCGGAAGGCCGATGAAATCGTCGCGCGCGCCACGGGTGTGACGGCGTAAGGAGGCAGGAATGGCCAAGGAGAAGTTCGAGCGGACGAAGCCGCACGTCAACATCGGGACGATAGGTCACGTGGACCATGGGAAGACGACGTTGACGGCGGCGATGACGAAGACGTTGGCAGCGAAGGGGCTAGCGGACTACACGCCGTT
>JAJDNM010000143.1 GCA_022340665.1 Acidobacteriota bacterium
GATCAGCGAAGCCATCGCAGGCAGGTGGAAATAGCTGGGGAACCCTTCTATCACCAGCGCGTAGAATTCACCATCACGGGGCACCGCGAGCTGTACGTGCGGGTGGACGAGCTCGTGCGCGAGCGTGCGGCCGGAGTAAGAGGCTTGCTCGAAATCTCGCCACACGCGATCGCTGATGCCGACCATGTTGCCGCTCGAAATGTCACCAAAGCGAGGCATCTGCACGACGTGCAGTTGAGCTCCCGCTGCGTCACCCGAGTAATTTGTTTGGTAGAACTGTTTGAGCTCCCGGGTGAAGCCGAGGATCTCATCAGCCGCCGAACGGGAAGCGGCGTCCCGCAGAAAATAAAGATAGGTTTCGCTCTCTTTCTGGAATTCGAATCGTCGCGCGGTCAGCTGCAGATTGAAGAGGTCTTCCTGCACCGTGCGCCATCGTGACACCCGCGTGTCACCCTCGGTCTCATCCGACAGGCGCTCGCCTGTCACGATAGCGAGGAAATCGGCCGGTGTCCGGATCCTTACCTCGGCGTCCACAGGGTAGGTGTCGCTATCGGGCTCCAGAAATGTCGGGAACCAGACCGAGTAGCCGTAAGAGCGGAGAAACACGCCGTCCGAATCGACCCTCATGTAGTTCGACGGTGCCTGTGAGACCGACGGGTTGAGCCTGCCGGAGTAATCCACCGAGAGGGATTCTGGCGATTTCCGCGCCTTGAGGTCGATCCGGCACCGTCGCGCCACGCTCGAGTAGTCGGCGCTGTAGAACACCAGATCCTGCTCGACCTCGACCGGGTGGCCTTCCAACCTGGCCTCGTCGACCCACAACTCGCCGTGGAGGTAGAAGGTCAGCGTGTCAGACGGGACGGTGCCGGGAAGGAAGGTGATGTCGGTGCGTGCTACGATCCTGGGATCCTCTGCCTCGAACGTGAGGTCGATCTCGTAGCTGGTCACTCTCGGCATATCGGCCGCGGCGGAAGCGGCCGCACTCAGCACACAGACGACGGCGAGAACGCCTGCGGTTTTGTTCATTCCTCTCCCCGGATCCTGGCAAGCATGGTGATGGCGTTTGCGTTCGCCGGGTTGAGCTCGAGCGACCGCTCATAATTGGCGATCTTCCCCTGAATTGACGGGGCGTTCGCCGCGAAGACGGTGTCGACGAGCAGGGTACCGTCCTCACCGATCGAGGCGGTCACACGAACATTGCCATTCACTACGAGCTGATGAAGGCTGCCGGCAATGGGGCTCACCGTTATCCGGGGCGGGTCGCCCTCGTGCAAAGCTGCGGGGAACGAGATGGAACAGACGAGGACCGGTGGGACGAGGCAGAGTCGCCATGTCATCGTGTATCTCCTTGTTGCGAGATCAATTGGTCACAGGTCATAGTTCAACAGATTTCTCGATCACCGCAAAGATACGGTGGAAGGGGTGTGGTGGTTTTCAGGCCGCACCCGGCGTCAATATTCGGGTGAGCGCACGGCCGCCCTGTACCGGTCGATGCTTGCCTCCGGCCAGTGGTCCGTGTAGCGGTAGAACTCGGGCACGGAGGGTACGCCGTCCGGGATGATCACCCATGGCTGCTTGGACGAGGTGAAGATGTGGATGTCCGGTGGCACACGATCCGGGTTGTCGAGGGTTCCCACCCGCAGGAAGTGGATCCGCCCTCCTGCCCCGGCGTAGTTGCTCCAGAGGGCGACCTTGCAGACCGGACAGCGGTGGATATTCTGTCCCTTGCCGCTCTCGGAGGGGGTGTCGATGACCTCGGTCCGGCCGCTGAGAATCTCGATCCTGTCGCTTTCGACCAGGGCGTTGATCGCGAACGCCGATCCGGTTTCCCGCTGACACCACCGGCAGTGGCAGCAGTGAACGAAGAGCGGCGGTGTCGTCAGGCGATAACGAACCGTACGGCATGCGCATCCGCCCTCTACGGGATGGAAGCTCTCGTCGTGCATGATTTTTCTCCCTCGCGGTAAGCCGGATTGCTCGAGCCTTGTACGGTCCTCGATACTGCCATATGAAGCAGATCGAAAACGCTCCTTTCTCCTGCTGCCCGTCTCGGATCACAGCCATTCGTGGTTGTTGGTGTACTTGGTGATGATCTGGTTGCGGAGCTTGCGGTAGAGCTCGACAACCTTTTCCATGCACTCGCGCGTATGGTCGGTCAAAAACGCTTCCGCCTCCTCTGGTGAGCTGCGATAGAGCTCGAGGGCCTGTTGCTCGATCTGCTCCTGGGAGGAGAAGAACGATGCCTCGAGCGGGTCGCGCGCGGCCCTGACGTCCTCTATCGCGTCCTGGAAACGGAGATAGAGCAGGTTGTCCACGAAGTCGATCAGCCAGCGCGCGGAGTCCTCGGAGAAGGCCTCCGGGTCGTAGGTCTGGTAGAAGGGTGAGACTTCCTGCACTCCGGCATGGATCGGCACGTAGGTGCTGACGTACTGGTTGTCGAGGTAGAGCCAGTAAACCCCGCCAATGTCGTCCGGCAGCCAGGAACGGAGCTGGGCGACCATGCCGTAGCCGCCCTTCGACACGTTGCGATGCCAGGTGATGTCGAGAAGCTGGCGAAGGTGTGAGGTCGGGAACGGGGTGGTGAGCGGGCTCTTGACCAGCTGGCCCTCGTCATTCGGCACCAGCCAGTCGGTATCGGCGGTCATGTCGTAGATCGTGCCCTCGAAGACCGAACGCTGGAAGCGGATCACGTCCTGCACCGACAGCTTTGTCTCGGGCTTGACCGAGAACGGATAGAAGGACAGCGGCTCGATCGGATGGTGGTAGGCGTTGTATCCGTCGAACGGCTTTTTCAGGCTGCGGTCGGGCCACTCCTTGAGGGACGGGGCGACCGTCGAGTAGAAGAGCCACAGACGGTTGATCGCCCACTCGCCGGTGACCGGTGGGGAATAGGCGTCCTGCCACACGAACGGCTTGCCTCCCTTCGGGTCGTACCAGCCGTGATCGATCGCCAGTTGCCTGTAGTTCGGCGAGAGCATGAAGTTGGTCGGGTCGGCCGGATCGACTTCCTTGATGATGCTCCAGTTTGGAATCACGGTCACGTGGTCATCAGGCACCCGCTGTGCGGCCCAGACGGCACCGAGCTCGCCCGTCTTCGGATCCCAGCTCTGGCCGACGCCGAAGACCTCCATCACCCAGGCCTCGTTGGGATCGGCGATTGCCAACGCCTCGGAGCCTCCGGCGGAGGGGAGGAAACCGTACTCCTCGACCAGCGAGCCGATCAGCTCGACAGCTTCACGCGCGGTGGTGCACCGTTGCAGGGCGAAAGCCTGCGCCTGCTCGATGGTCATGATCTGCTTGGCGCCCTTTTCGCGATCTGCGCCCAGTTCCTCGCGTTGGCTCATGGTGGACTCGGCGATCGCCAGCTGGTGCTCGTTGATGTGCGAGTAGGCCGAGTGGAAGTAACGGTAGGTCCGCTCGACCTGCGGGATGTGGCCGATGATCTCGCCGTAGGTCTTGAACGGCACCGTGGCGTCCAGCATGCCGAGGTAGACCGGGGCCATCGAGCCCGGCTCGTGTGTCTGCGCCGGAACCACGTGCAGCCGGCAGTCCGGGGCCGCCCCGGTGTGTGACGTGATCACCGATCCGTCGCTCGACGCCTTCTTGCCGACGACGATGTCGGTGCAGGTCAGACCGCTGGCCGGTGCGAGCAGACCAAACACCAGTGCGAGAACGAGAATCTTGCGGGTCATCTTCCGCCTCCTTGCTGACCAGCATCCTATCTCACGTGAGATGGGGCAATTGTCCGAATCTGCCTCTGTTTTCGGGGAACCGACCCTGGTTTACATGGGGATCGGTATCTTTCGTTTTTCGGGATCGGGGTGCATTCGATAGAAGATGGCCATCTTGCCCACTGTGCCGACACATTCGCAGTCGAGACGATCCTCGATGACCGGAACGAACCGTTCCCGCTCGTCCCGTTCGGCGGCAATCTTCACCTTGACCAGTTCGTGCGCCCGGAGAGCGTCGTCGATGGCGTGCAGGACGCTCTCGCTCACCCCTTCCTTGCCGACCTGCACCAACGGCCTCTTGCCGTGGGCCAGGCCGCGCAGGAACTTCCTGTGTGATCCCTTGAGTCCGCTCACGATACCTCCTGCCTCACGGCTGCAGGGTAACATCTGCGGTCGTCGGGCACCTCTTCCGGGTAGGGGGGATCGCGATCGATGGGATGGCTCCGGGTTTTCTCATGCTCCCGGGACCTTCAGATCGGTTGGCGTCTCCGGGGCGGTCCGGGTCGACAGGTTTGGCGGCAGGTGACCGACGTCGCCGAAGGAGAGCAGCTTCATCGCTCCGTCGGCCCGGATCTTTACGACCGTCAGGCTGCAATTGCCGATCGACATGCGGAGCCAGGATTCGGTGTCGACTCCGAGGACCTTGGTCACGAAGTAGCGGATCACGTTGCCGTGGCAGACGACGATATCGTGGCGGTCGGCATCTGGAGAGGGCGCGAAGTAGATGGGGAACGCCTCTTCGAGCTGCTGCGTGCAGGCCTCCAGATCCGCCTTCTCCTCGTGCTCCATGATGTCCTGGCGCCAGGTCGGCGGAGTGCACTCGCGAATCAGCCGCGAACTCTGAAGCTCGAGGTCCGGAAATTCCTGGCCGATCACCAGCGCGGTCTCCCTCGCCCGGGTCATGGTGCTGCTGTGGAGCGAGCTCATTTCGACCGGCAGCCCGCGGAGCCTCGCGCCGATAATGCGGGCCTGGGCCACTCCCAGCGGCACCAGGCCCTTGCCGACGTCCGGATCGCGTTCGTCGTCGTGGTCATACTCGCCGTGCCGGATGAGATAGACGGTCCTGATACCGTCGGTCTTTTCTGCTTGCTCGCCCGACCATCCGCCGGTCGGCGCCAGGGAAAAGCAGAGGCAGGCAGCGGCGACCACGGCAATCGTTCTCTTCGCGACGCGGTTTGAATTGTTCATCACGGCTCCCCTGATCGAGATCATACCCTTTCGAACGGAGATGGTTCCTGCTCCCGACGGAGGATCTGAGCCGGGGGAGAGGATGTAGGATATCTTCGAAGAAACCCAACAAGCCGAGTCCAACGGAGGTGGAGCCATGCGTCGTCCTTTGATCGTCGGTTGTTTCGTCCTGGCGAGCCTGTTCCTCGTCGTCGGGTGTTGTCAGAACTCGTGTGTCGGAGATACCGAACAGCAGAACATGGCTATCATCCGGGCCGCCCACACTGCCTTGGAGAGAGGGGATCTCGAGGGATTCAAGGCGTTGATCGCACCGGACTACGTGCGTCACTGCCAGGCGATGCCCCCGGAATTCCAGGAGCTGCACGGGACCGAGGAGTTCTTCAAGTTCATCGAGGAGTTCATCGTCGCTGTCCCGGAATATGAGGACACGCTCGGTCCGATGATGGCCAGCGGAGACATGGTCGCGTACGTGTCGACGATGAAGGGGGTCCAGACGGGTCCGATGGGCGATCTGCCTCCGACCGGCAGGGAATTCACTCTGGTCAACATCATCATTCAGAGGCTCGAAAATGGGAAGGTCGCGGAGACCTGGGTGAGCTGGGACAACGTGGCCTTCCTCTCGCAGCTCGGACACTTCCCGCCACCCGCACAGGTTGACCCGCAGGATTCTCGGGAGAGCTCCTGACCCTGGTTATAGCTGTGACTCGAGGCGCTCGATAGCGTTGATTCCGTTGGTGTTCTGCGGGTTGATCTCGACCGAGCGTTTGTAGAGCTCGATAGCTCGCTCGGTGTTTCCCTTGGCCGCGTGTGCCTCGCCGAGGCTGTCGTAGACGTTCCACGACTCCGGGAATTGTTCGACGTTGAGCTGGAAGACGGCGATCGCATCGTCGATTCGGCCCAGGCCGAGAAGCCGGTATCCGAGCAGGTTGAACTCGTTTTCGTCGAAGTACACGTCAGTACCCTGGTTCGACGCCATGACGTGGAACAGCGCGACGGCTGCAGCGGTGCCGTCGCGGTCGAGAGCTGCCGCGACCTCGATCGCGGCCGATTCCTTGAGCTGCCGCCACAAGGCGGTGGTCTCGAAGCGCCGCATTTGCTCGAGCTCCTCTTCGGTGGCGCCGAACTGGCGCAGCGGGTCGTGCTCTGGGGGCAGTTCGAGCCTTTTCAGAATGGTCTCAAAATCGACTCCTTCGGCCTCCAGCGTCTTGACGCCTGACCACAGGTGGGCGATGTAGCCGCGCATGGCATCCAGTTGCTCGCGGGACCAGATCGAATGCTGACCGAGCACCACGTAATCGATCGCCGTTTCGTCACTCAGGAGATCGCCGAAGGTCTCGAGCCATCGGTCCGGATCGAGTTGGGGGCGGGTTCCGAAGTAGGGAAGAGAGCCCCTGGCGAGAAAGAAGCAGCCCAGAAGAAGGACCTTCTCTTCGGGAATCATGATGACGATGTCCGACAGCGAGTGGCCGGCGCCGAGAAAACGAAGATCGAGCCTGAGATTACCGAGATCGAGCTGAAGGCGATCTGAAAATGTCAGACTCGGCGGCCGCACGACGAAGTCGGTTTCGTCGAGGCCGCGAGCGATGCGGTCGAAATGGTCCCGCTGGAGCCGCGCCTCAGCGGCCTCCTCGCTGGCAGGATCGAGCTCATCGAGCCGTGCCTCCACCTGGGCGAGCTGGCCGCGAATGAACTCGGCCCGCTGGGCGAGGTTGGCTGCGTCAGCTTCGATGGATGCGGCCGCCTGCTCGTGGCCGATGACCACCGCTTCAGAGAAGGCCGCGTTGCCCCACGCGTGGCCCCAGTGGCCGTGAGTGTCGATCACGTAGGCAAAATGGTCGCGCCCGAGCTCGCGGCGTACGGCGTCCCGGATCAGCCGGCCCATCAGGGCCGAGTGGCCGGGATCGACCAGCACCAATCCCTTGGCACTGTCGATCACCACGTGGTTGCTCTCCCACGGAGTGATCTCGGTGAGCACTAGGATTTTGTCGGTCAAACGCTGCACACGAAACAGGGGCTCCTCGTCTTCGGCTGCAGCCGGAAGTGTTGCGAGCGCGAAGCAGGTGAGGAGGATCGGGGTGATGATTCGGCGCATGGCGGCCTCCCGACGGCACGGTGTCTGGGTTGAAGTTCTCGATCTCGTTTTCAATACGCAGTCGCGATCTGAGAGTTGCAAACCGTCAGTTCTGTAAGAGCTGCCATTGGTCAATAGGACGTGACGATGTACCGTGGAGTCGATGGAGGACCATTCGAATGCTCAGAACGACCTTCGGGTCTCCGGCCAGCCGCGCTGGGGAGAGGTGGCGGCGGTCGCTCTCACCGGCATCCTGCATCTGGTGTGCAAACCGCTCGGGCTTCAGGGAGCTTACATCATCGGGGCGATTATCCTCTGGGTCGGCTTCGTGCTCCTGTCGGCGAAGAGAAAACCCACGATTCTCGCCGAGTGGGGTTTCCGCGCGGAAAATCTCAGGCAGGCGTTCATCGCCTCTGCCGTGATCTTCTTCCCGGTGATGGGAATGATGGTGGTGCTGGCCCGCATCCGGGGAACCCTGGTAACTCCGCCCTCATTCGCCTTCATGCTGCTGCTCTACCCTGCCTGGGGCCTAGTGCAGCAGTTCCTGGTCCAGAGCCTTCTTGTCACCAATCTCGCGAAAGGACCACTCAAGCGAAATCGGTACGCGCCGATCGTCGTCGGCGGGCTGCTCTTCTCGCTCGTCCACGTCGGCAACCTGTCGATGACGTTGGCGACCGGGTTTCTGGGCGCGATCTTCGTCTGGCTATTCCTCAGGTTCAGGAACCTCTGGCCGCTCGGCCTCTTCCACGGCTGGCTGGCGAGCCTCTTTTATCAGTGGTTCCTGCTGCGCGACCCGCTGACCGAGATCTTCGGTGCCTTGCTGGGCCTCTCCTGAATGGCCGAGCCACCTGTGGAATATTCGGCTGAACCGCTGTAGACGGGCCCTTCAATAAGGACGCGCCAGCAGGTGTGCAACCTTGAGTAGGCGGGTCGTTCACGGCCCGCCAACGGGCCGTAGAATCGATCCGATGCCATCGCTGTCGCCGTCGTGCTCGGGTGCGCCCTGAAGGACGCGCCTACAAGAACATCTCCGGGCCCGACCGCAGTAGAGGGCTCATGAATGGTCCTGCTCAGGAGCTCTGGGTACCAGAGTCTGTCGGTCGCGCCTCCTCAGTCCTGCCTGACGCGCACCGGATACGGTGGGCGTTCGTAGACCGGCGGCGGGTTGGCCTCGAGCTCGTGCAGGACGACCTCGATCGCCTTTTCCAGCTGCGGATCGTGGCCGGCGATGACCTCGGCGGGGGTCTGTTCGACCTCGATGTCGGGTGGCACGCCCACGTTCTCGACCACCCAGCCGTCCTCGTCCCAGATCGCCACGTTGGGCGCCGAGACGTAGCCTCCGTCGATCAGGTTGGGGTAGCCGAGGGTGCCGACCAGTCCGCCCCAGGTGGCCTTGCCGATCAGCTTGCCGAGAGAGAACTTGCGGAACATATATGGCAGCAGGTCGCCGCCCGAGCCGGCGGTCTCGTCGATCAGCATGACCTTGGGTCCCTGAATGGAGCCCTGCGGCGTCTTCATGTCGAAGCCGTCGCGCATGTTCCAGTGGCTGATGTAGGGCCGCTGGAGAATGTTGATGTAGTAGTCGGCGATCTGGCCGCCGCCGTTGAAGCGCTCGTCGACGATGATGGCATCCTTGTGAGATTGCGGGAAGAAGTAGCGCTTGAAGTAGGTGTGGCCGAGCCGGGTGGTATTCGGCAGGTAGACGTAGGCGACGCGCCCGCCGGTGGCCTCATCCACCTTCCTGATATTGCCCTCCACCCAGTCGCGGTTGCGCAGGGCGGACTCCGACTCCACCGGCACCACCTTGACCGTACGCGAGCCCGCCATCGTTGGGTTCGGTCCGACGGTGATCTCGACGATCTTGCCCGCGGTGTTTTCGAAGTGGCGGTAGAGGTTGTCTGGCGGCACCAGCTCGACGCCGTCGACTGCGAGCAGGTAATCGCCCGCCTCGACGTCGACCCCGGGCTCGGTGAGCGGTGAGGTCAGCTCGGGGTTCCAGTTGAGCCCACCGAAGACCTTCGTGATGCGATAACGGTTGTTCTCGACCGCGAAGTCGGCGCCGAGGAGGCCGCCCGGAATGCCCTCTGCATCGATCAGCGTGTCGCCGCCTCTGACCCGGTTGTGACCGACCGCAAGCTCGCTGCCCATCCATTGGATCAGGCGATTGAGATCCGTGCGGCATGCGAGGTGCGGAAGGAAGGGGCTGTAGCGTTCGCGCATCGCCGGCCAGTCGGCACCGTGGTAGTTGGACGCGTAAAAGTAGTCGCGGTAGATCCGCCAGGTCTCCTCGAATATCTGCTTCCATTCTGCGGTTGGATCGATTCGAATCTGGACGGCGTCGAGGTCGAGGGTGCCCTTGCCGTTTTCGGGCTCCTTGCCGGCGTCGACGATGCCCCAGGTCCGGTCGTTCCGATAGAGGATCTTCTTGGTGTCCGCCGACACTTCGTAGGCGTTGGCCTCGAAGAGCTCTTTCTCCTCCCTCTCGGCAAGGTCGTACATCATGAGCTTGGTGCCGCGGCTCCCCGGTCCGCCCGCGTCCACCGGCGCCTTGAGGTAGAAGATCGTGTCGGCCTTGCCCGCCTGCAGGTCGAAGTAATTGCCGGAATCCACGGGAACGGCGAGAATCCGCTCACCCATACCCTCGAAGTCGATCGTCACCGGCTCGACCTGGTCCGCGCCGTTCTCTTGCTTCTTCTCGTCGGCTTTCTTCTCGTCGTCGGACTCGTCGTCCCCTCCGCCCTCCTCCTCATCGCTCTCCTTGGCGAGGGGTGAGGAGACGTCTTTCTGCAGGGTAACGAGATACAGGTTGCGGCTCATCTCCATATCGGCGTTGGACATCGCGAACCACTGCCGCACCGGCCCGGCGTCGGTCGATCCGAAGACGTAGAGGTACCTGCCGCTGGCGTCGAAGGCCGGGTTGCCGACGTCGCTGAGGCCGTCGGCGATGGTGAAGACTCTGTCCTGGTTCATCGAGTAGATGTGAACCTGCTCCATGTTGGAGATGTTGTTGATGGTGTAGGCGACCCAGGCGGAGTCGGGTGACCACACCGGGTCGATGTTGCCGAACGGTCCGGGATCGTAGATCGGCTCGCGGTCGATCCTGCGGACCTCGCCGCTGGAGAGGACGATCACGTAGAGGTTACGGCCGTTGTCCTCGAAGGCCAGATTCTTCGAATCAGGCGACCAGCTGAGCCCGTTGTAGAACCCGGTCCCGTCGAGCTCATAGGTGGTCACCTCTCCCTTGCCGTCCTGCGGGGCGACGTGAAGCTCGTACTCGCCGGACGCGTCGGAGAAGTAGGCGACCGATTTTCCGTCGGGCGACCAGGCGCCGCCGCGTTCATGGGCGCCGGAAGTCTGGGTGAGATTCCTCGGGTCTCCCTTCTCGGCCGGTACCGTGATGATCTCGCCGCGCATCTCGAACACGGCCCGTGATCCGGAGGGCGAGATCCCGGCGTTGCGCAGAAAGTCGGTCCCCTTCACATACCGTGGCCGGAGCTCTCCGAGGTCGGGGGCCACACCGATCGTGAGATCGCTGATCCGGCCCGATGCGATGTCGTGGGTGTGGAGCGTCCCCGCCTGCTCGAAGATGATCGTGCCGCCGCCCGCCGAGGCGTCGATGATCGGAAAGTCCGTGTAGTGCGTGAGCTGTTCGATGGATCCGCCGGACGCGTCGTAAGCGAAGAGGTTGAACTCGCCGTTTCGATCCGACAGGAAATAGACGGAGTTCCCGACCCACATGGGATCGGTGTCGTTGCTACGTCCGGCGGGCTGAGGGATTTTCTCCGTGCTGTGATCGGCAAAGTCGTAGAGCCAGATGGTGGTCACAGTACCGCCGCGGTAGTTCTTCCACTGGCGGAAGCGCTCGCCGAGCGGGGTGTAGGCGAGGCGGCTGCCGTCGGGCGAGTAGACCGCCTTGGAAGCGTACGGCAGCGCGAGCTGCTCGGGGAAGCCGCCCTCAACTGGCACGGTGAAGAGCTGGGTGTGCCGCCGGGTGAACACGTTTCTCGGCGAGCGGAAGAGAACCGCCGTGCCGTCCGGCGTGAAGGAGCACACCATGTCGGGGAGGGGGTGCCAGGTCAGGCGCTTCGGGATCCCGCCGTCCACCGAAACGATATAGACATCGGTATTGCCGTCGTACTGCGCGTTGAAGGCAATCCATCGTCCGTCGGGCGAGAAGACCGGGTTGGACTCGATGCCCTGGTCTGAGGTCAGCCGGCGCGGATGATCGCCGCCGCGCTCGGCCACCCAAAGGTCGTTCGCGTAGACGAACGCGATGTGGTCCCCGCCGACGGCCGGTTGGCTCAGGAACTTGGTGTCGGTAGTGTCGATTGCCGCGGCCGAGGTCGATATGACGGCCGCCATAAGGGAAGCGACGACGATGACTCTGATTCTCATGAGTTCCTCCGCGGATGGCTCGACTGCCGTCGGCAGTCAGAGATTCTACGCCTGCTTCGGCACGGGCGCATCTTGGGCGCGGCGACCAGCCGGTTTCCCGCCGCTGAATCCCGGAGGGTTCAGCGTGATTCGGAGATGATGAACACCTTGCCGGACAGCAGATCGCTGATCCACAGCCTGCCGGAGGCGTCGGCTTTGGCTCTGGTGATCGAGAATAGCGCGTCTCCGAACTGCCCACGCAGATAGAAGGACACGTTACCGGTGTCGAAACGCGTGTCGCCGTACGGGTAGTCCAGCGTATGCAGGACCTCGAATTTCCCGGATTTCGGATCGAAGGCGGTGACGGCGAAGTCGTCGGGACCGTGAGACGTGATGACCAACCGGTCGCGCCACTCGAAGATGTTATCGGGCCGTCCGTCATGCGGCAGGGCCCAGCTCTTTCCGCCAACCTCGATCACCTCGTTCCCGGCATGATCGATCGCGTAGACCTTGTCGGCGAAGGCGTGCAGCTTCAGGGGCTGCTGGCCCGCGTCGAGTTCTGCAACCGAACCGTCGGTCTTGTCGATCACCGAAACGGTGCCCGAGTCGAAATTGGCCACGTAGATGCTGTCGTGGTCGAACGCGAGATCGGTGGCCGTCGTGCCGACCTCGACGCGTCGAAGTACCTCGCGAGTATCCGGCTCGATAATCTGCAGGACGCTCGGGTCGTCATCGAGCTCACCGATCCGCGCCAGATAGAGTCGGTGCGAGGCCTCGTCGTACCTCAGGATTCGCTGCACCGTCTCCCTCTGGACCTCGTCCACCAGGCGCAGGCGCTGGTTGATGTTGAACAGGCGGACCTGGTCCTCGAGGACACCGATGAACTGCTCTTCCTTGCCCCAGGTGTTCTGCGTGAAGTAGAGGGCGCCGTTGCGGTCGAGGACCATCTCGTGCGCCTGGCGTGGGATCCTGCGGTCGTAGGTGCCGAGGTCCTCGGCGTCGATCGTCAGCACGCCGTTCTTTGCGTCCCAGATGTAGACTGCGGGCCAGTATGACTGATGCGGACCGTAGGAGAGGTAGACATCCCCTTCCGGGCTGCCGGTGGCCTGGATCGGATAGTCGAACGGCAACCGATAGAGGTCGAAGCCGCCGTCCGCCTTCACCTCGGCGAAATGGTCCTCCGAGTTGAAGACGAAGAAAGAGTCGCGGCTCGGCACCTCGATGAGATCGATCGGTGCCCAGCCCGTATGTATCTTGCCGACCTCCCCGGTCTCCGGATCGAAGGTGGACACCGCCGAGCCGAAGGTGCCATTCACGGCCGTCGCGCCCTTCAGGAAGTAGACCAGCCCGGTCCTGGGGTTGAATGCGAGGGCGAACATGTGCGGAATGATCCCGAGTCCGGGATGCCTCTCGAGGAGCTTTCTCTTCTGCAGGTCGATCACGTCGATCTCGCCGTGAGCCCAGCTGGAGATGTAGAGCACGTCGTTTACGATGTCGATCGCGCTGCCGTCGTTGCCGTAGGCGGGGACCCTGATCTCGTACAGCTCACCGCCCTGGTTGAAGTCGACGGCGTGGACGGACGGATGATTGTCGTAGGGTATGTAGATTTCGTTCCGTTTGGGATTGAAAGTGATGCCCACCCCCTCCGTGTATCCGGGGAGCGGTACAACAACATCTTCGCTGCCGACCACATCGATCTTCGCAGCTTCGACAACCTTTCGCTCAGCCGTCTCGACCACGATGTAGAGGTGGTGGGTGGTTGCGTCGTACCCACCCAGATGCCATCTGCCCCCGGCTGACAAACCGAGCGACCTCGTGCGTTTGGTTTTTCCGCTCTTGCCGTCGACTATATGAATGGCGGGATCGAGCCCGTCCACGGCCACAACGACTCCGAGGGAGGGATCGGCCACGACCTTCCGAATCGGCGGGGGAGGGGTCGCGTTGAGGTTGACGAGCTTCTCTTCGGTCTCGCGCCAGTCGAGCATTTTGAGCTTTTCGCTCGATGTCTCGTAGAAACCCAGCTTCCTGCTCTCCCGGCCGGCGATAAAGACGTTGCCGCTCTTTTCGTCGACGGCGATCGACTCGAACTGGGCTTCGGTGAGAATCTGCCGAGAGCTTCGGTCATCTGGATTCACGATGTAGAAGCAGTTTCTGCCAATCAGGTAGATCCTGCCGGTGGACGCGTTTATCGTCAGCGATTCCGATTTGAGGTGCTGGTAGGCCCTGCCGGCGATCGGGATGTTGACGACCGTGCCGCTCGCGCAGTCGATGACCGAAACGGAGGCACTGATCGTGTTGGCGGTGATGAGCCGGTTCCGCCCTTCGTCGACCTCGATCAGCAGGGGGCCGGCGCCGTTGAACTCGAGGCCCAGGGTTTCGAGGAAATCGACCTCGGTCACCGAGATTTCGGCGCTCGCCGGAATGGCGAGCCAGATCAGCAACAGGGTCCCGAGGATCTTCTTCATGATCGCTCCTCCCTTTCCGCAACCATTCAGGCCGGAAGATGCTCGTCAGGCCGGCGATGGGCGGTCACCGCATGATACGTGACATTTTCATTTTTTTGGAAAGAGTTTCATTCTCGGCGAGATACGGTATTATTCAGAAAACAGAACCCAGCGTGAAGGGCCCTGCCAGAGCGGTATTCGGAGAGGCGGAACGTCGAGGAACCCCGTGAGAAGAGGAGGGTAGCGATGCGTCGTGCCACGTTTTCAATCACCCGTTTGTTCCTGGCGATCCTGGTGTGTGGTGGGGCCTCGGTCGCGAGTGCACGTGAGCCATCCAGTGATGGCGTGTGGGACATGGTCGACCGGTCAGAGATCGAACTCCGGAAAAATGCGGACCTCCGACCGTGGATCCAGCCGTCCAGATACCGGGCGGCGCGTTTGTCTGCCGAGCCTCTGGCGACGATCCTAGGGGAGGCACCAATGGAGTTCAGCCAGGAAGCTGACAGCCGTCAGGTGGTGCTGAGCCTGCCCACACCGGACGGAAAATTCGAGACTTTCGCCATCGTCGAATCGCCCGTGATTGCTCCCAAGCTCGAGGCCTGGATGGATCAGCACGGCTGGCCGATGCGCACCTACCGCGGCATCAGCCTCGACCATCCGTCGACCGGCGTTCGACTCGACTGGGGTGGACCGGCGGGCTTTCACGCCAGTGTTGATTCCCCCGGCCGCAGCTATTTCATCGATCCTTTCTGGAAGGGGGACGTGGAGCTGTATTCGAGCTATTTCAGGTCCGAATATGTCGACAAGGAAAGAGATTTCAGGTGCTTCGTAAAGTCGGTGCCGGGACACGCGTTCAATCCGAAATCAGGTGCGTCCACGGGCGGAAACCTGCGCACCTACCGGCTCGTGGTCGCCGCCACCGGTGAGTACACCGCCTTCCACGGGGGCAGCAAGCCGGACGCGCAGGCGGCCATCGTGACCACCGTCAACCGGGTCAATCAGATCTACGAGAGAGATCTGTCGATCAGGATGGTGTTGGTCGGTAACAACAGCGACGTGATCTTCACCGACGCCGACACCGATCCGTACACCAACGACGATGGCAGCGCGATGCTCGGCGAGAACCAGAAGGAGGTTGATACCACGATCGAAGACGCCAACTACGATATCGGCCACGTGGTCAGCACCGGCGGTGGTGGTATCGCATTTGTCGGAGTGCCGTGTCGGACCGGCGT
>JAJDNM010000144.1 GCA_022340665.1 Acidobacteriota bacterium
GTGGAGCGAAAGCCTCGAGTGGCCCTCTCCATTCGTCCCACCATCGCCCGTGGAGCGGTGGTGGAGCGGAAGCTCAGGGCACTAGAAAACCCGGCTTTCCGCCGGGTTGCAACTTGCTGATTTGGTAGGGTTTAAATGGTCGGGACGCGGAGATTTGAACTCCGGACCCCCTGAACCCCATTCAGGTGCGCTACCAGACTGCGCTACGTCCCGACTCGTGCATCAGTTTTGAATTCTCAATTCTGAACTTTGCATTACCTCCCGCACCCCCGCAAAGAACGGAAGGATGGTAATGCACAACTCATGATTCAAAATTCGAAAGACCTACCCGCCCTTGAGCTCCGCGACGATCTTGTCGATCTCGTCGCGAACATCCTTGAGCGTCGCGAGCAGTGGTTGTACGTCGGTCGGGGTCTCTTTGTCAACCTTGGGCGCGGTGGTCTTCTTCTTCGGGCTTTTGCGGCGCGCGCTGCTGGTCTTGACAGCTTCTTTTTTCTCTTCCGGTTCGTCCGCTTTCTTCTCGGCCTCGGGCGGTTTCGCCTTCGCGACCTCTCCCCCACCCTCCATGGCCGAGATCTTTTTGCGCGCACCGGCGATGGTGAGACCCTCGTCGAAGAGCAGGCGACGAATCTCGAGGATCAGCTGCACCTGGTCTTTCGAGTAGAGGCGCTGTCCGGTTCCGCTCTTGGCCGCTTCGAGCTGCGGGAACTCGGTGCCCCAGAAGCGGAGCATGTAGGGCTGGACGTTGGCGAGCTTGCAGACCTCGTTGAGCTTGAAATGGTCTTGATCCTCAGGAAGGACTACTTGATCCGTCATCCTCGTCCTCCAAATCCGGTGTCAGGGTCAGGCGGAGCTGCAGGGTCACGCGCCTGTTGCCGACCCAGGAACCCGGCACCGGCACCTCGATATCCAGCGCCCGCACCTGACCGCTTTCGACGATCGCGCCGGTACCCTGGAGGCGCAGGTGGAGCTGATTGTCCTCGGCCTGTACGTTCACGGCGCGGGCCGTTGCGGCCTCGATGGCGGCAGCCCTTTCGGCCCTCTCGATCTCATCGAGCTGGTACACGCCGGACATCTCTTCCTCGGTCCACGGATCACCGTTTCCGACGACGATCGGCTCCGGCGTGACCTCCGCGAAGAGCTCGTCGTCGAAGCTTCCTGAGGGTTCCCCGGCCTGGTCCTCGACTTCGGCGCCGGGCTCGGCATCAGTCCCGGGCTGGGGCTCCTCGTCGAGGAACGAAACCGGCTCCGGTTCGGAATCCGGGATCTCTTCCTGTTCTTCGGGCTCTTCATCCAGAAAAGAAACCGGTTCGGGCGCGGCCTCCGGTACTTCATCCGGCGCCTCTGCCACTGCGTCCAGGGGTGGTTCCGCTTCCGGCTCGGGTTCCTGCGCGACCTCTTCGGATTCAGGCTCCTCCGCCTGGTCCCAAGGCTCCCCGGCCGTCTCCTGCAAGGTTTCGATGAACGACTCCGGCTCGACCTCCGCAGCCGATTCCGAACTTACAGCGGTATCGTCGCCTTCTTCGAGATAGGGTTCCCGTTCCGCCTCAGGCTCGTCATGCGCCTCTTCCGGTTCCGGCGCGATGGCCGGCCCGGCGGCGTACGGGTCGGGTTCCTCTGCGGGTTCCTCGATGTAGGATTCGATCTCGGGCACGGGTTCTGGCTCCGACTCGGCTGCCGCATAGGAGTCGTGTTCTGCCGCCTCGAGCTCGGTTTCCTGGTCTCCTGCGGGCTCCTCCGCAACCGCCTCGAAATGAGGTTCCGGTTCGGGTTGCTCTTCCATCGCCTCGACTGCGGCTTCCAGATAGGGCTCCAGGATCGGCTCTGGTTCTAACTCGAGTTCAGCAGCCTCTTCGGGTTCGGAGGTCGCGATCTCGTCTGCGACCTCCAGGAGCAGGCTTGGTTTGGCAGGTTCGCCGCCGCCAAAGGTCTCCGGGCTCGGCGCAAACGGACTGGGGGCATCGATACGGTCCTCGTACCTGCCATCCGCCAAGGACGCCTCGGCCTCCTCTTCCGCCGGCTGGCCTTCTTCAGCGTGCTCCGGCACCTGGAGATCCACCGCCTCCATCGGGAGCTCTTCGACGTCCTCCGCCACTTCTTCGATCATCGGCTCGAACCCGGGGTCGTCGAGCTGGAAGTCCGTAATCTCGTCCACGTCGGGGGCCGGCGGAGCGAAGTCCGCCTCCGCCGCGCTCTCCGGCAGGTCCGGGAGGTCGACGTGCTGGGTCAGCAGGCTGATGTCATCCTTCTGCTCGACGTCCGGCTCCGGCGGCGCGTCCGGCACCTCGGGCAGCTCGATATCGGGAACGGCGCTCTCGACATCGGCATCACCGAAATCCGGAGCTGAAGGAAGATCCGGTGGCGGTGGCGACGCGGGACGCTGTTCGCCGAGCCTCTTCAGTTCGTCGAAATCGATTGCCGAATCTTCACCTTCACCGTAGACACCCGTGGCAACCTCGTCCTCGAACCCGACCCCGGCCCCACCCGCTCCGAACGGATCCGACGCCATGGACTTCGAAAAGTCGATGGTCTTGGCGGGATCGTCGGACACGATCTCGTCGAGGATCGATGGCGGCACGGATTCCTCGACTGGCTCGTCCGCCGGCGATTCGGCGGCGATCGCCGATTCCTCCTCTTTCATCTCCTTCAGCGATTCGTAGAACTCGATGGGCTCGATCTCTTCGGGAGGTTCGGGCGGCGCAATCGGCTCGACCGGCGGTGGCGGGTGCTCCTCGGCCGGAGCGACCTCTTGCGGCTCGGGGATCGATGCGGCCGGTGGGAGCTCCTCCACCAGCTCCTCCGCGGGCTCCGGCGCATCGGCGACTGCGATTGGCTCCTCGAGCGGTTCGCCTGCGGAAGGAGGCACCTCCGTCGGACCCGGAGGCGGCGTTGGCACATCATCGAGGACGCTCACGTGCGAATCTTCGATTCCGGGGGTCCTCGCACCGGTGGTCGCACCCTCGTAACGCTGGCGAAGATTTCGCATGACGAGCTTGACGATGCCCTCGAGAGTCTCCTGAACCCCGACCCCCTCGGTTGCGGTGGCCTCGAAGATGGGCACCGAGTACAGGTTGAGATCGTCGTTCAGCTCTTCGATTGTCGTAAGGTCCTTGAGGTCACGCTTGTTGAACTGCAGCACGTGCGGGAAGCCGTCGAGCGAGATCCCCTGCAGGAGGAGGTTCTCCTGCAGGTTTTTGAAGCTGTCGACGTTGGAGCTCTGCATCGCGCGCTGCGAATCCGCAACGAAGACCACCCCGTCGGCACCGCGCAGCACCAGCTGACGAGTCGAGTTGTAGTGCACCTGTCCCGGGACCGTGTAGAGCTGAAGGGTCACTTCCATACCACGAATCGAGCCGATCTCGAGTGGCAGCAAATCGAAGAAGATCGTCCGGTCGCCCTCGGTCGCGAGCGAGATCATTTTGCCGCGTTCGCCGCCTTCGAAGTTATCGTGGATCCACGCCAGGTTGGTGGTCTTGCCACACAACCCGGGCCCGTAATACACGATCTTTGCGTTCAGCTTACGCAGCGCGTAGTTAAAGAAAACCATGGAATTCCTTCAACGAAGAGCTAACTTTCTCGTCCCCTGATGATAACCCGAATCGGCACTCCATCCAAACCCAGCGACTTCCTCAGGACGTTTTCCAGGTACCTCATGTAGGAGAAGTGCGGGCTCTTCGGCAGGTTCGTGAAGAGAACGAAGTTGGGCGGCGAGGTTCTCACCTGGCTGCAGTAATAAAGCCTCGGCGCCTTTTTCCCTGCCATCGCCGGCGGGCGCGAATCCCACGCGTCGCGCATCAGGCGGTTGAGGTCGTTGGTGGACACCCTCCGGGTGTAGGCGTGATGCACGTCACGCATGACCGGAAACAGCCGGTGGACTCCCTTGCCGTTGAGGGCCGAGAGATAGACTCGCGGCGAGTGGCGCATGAACTTGAGTTGCTGCCCGATCTGGTGCTCGATCCGCTCGCGCCCGAGTCCCCGATCTTCGATCAGGTCCCATTTGTTGACCACCAGAATGATTCCACGGCCGGCGTCCCAGGCGTAGCCGCCGACATGCGCGTCCTGCTTGGTAATGCCCTCCTCGGCGTCCACCACGAGAAGGCAGAGGTCGGCACGTTCCAGGTACCGCCTCGCCATGACCACCGAAAGTACCTCCGGGCCGCGGTCGGTTTTCCCCTTGCGGCGGATGCCTGCGGTGTCGACAAATTGATACCGAACGCCGTCCTTCTCCAGGATCGTGTCGACCGCATCGCGCGTCGTACCCGAGACCTCGCTCACCAGCAACCGTTCGTCTCCTAGCAACCGGTTGACGAGCGAGGATTTGCCGACGTTGGGTCGCCCGATCACCGCCACCGGGATCCCTTCCGCCGGATCACCGGCGGTCGAGACTTCTTCCTCTATCGGCGGCAGGTGGGGTTCGAGGGCGGACCACAACTCATCCATGCCGGTGCCGTGCTCGGCAGAAATCACGATCGGCTCGCCGAGGCCGAGGACATGGAACTCGTGCGCCTGGAGCTCGACGCCCTTTCGGTCGCCCTTGTTGACCACCGGCACGACCGGCACGCCGAGCCCGCGCAGATAGTCGACGATTTCGCGATCCTCGGGAATCGGACCTGCCTCACCGTCGAGCAGGAACAGGACGACGTCGCCATCCCTGATTGCAGCCTCCGCCTGACCCCTGATCAGGGGCACGAAGTGATCCTCGTCCTCCATCAGGAGGCCGCCGGTGTCGACGATCGTCACCCGACCCCCTCCCGGGCGCTCGGCCTCACCGAAAATGCGATCGCGGGTGACGCCGGGCAGGTCGTGGACCAGCGCCCGCCGGCTGCGGGTAAGCCGGTTGAAGAGAGTGGATTTGCCGACATTCGGTCGGCCCACCACGACCACGACGGCCGGACGGCTCACTCCGGTCCTTCTTCGGGCCGCTGGGTTTCCTCCGGAATCGGCGTCTCCTGGCTCATGATCGAGCGTCCCACGCAGATCCATCTGCCCTCGACGAGCCGCATCTGGAGAAGCGTGTTCTGGATCGAGTTTTCGGTATGGCCCTTCTCGACTCCATCGCCGGCGCCGTAGCGCGTGACGTCCCAGACCTCCACCAGGCGAACCGTCGCATTGATGCCACGGAACATGCTCATCGACTGGATCTCGAAGCCCACCATCTCGGCGTCGATCCGATCGCCGGTCAACTGCAGGAGGTCGGTCAGGAGCTTTTTGACCGCTGCGATCTCGTTCGGGCTGGCGTGCCCCTCGAGGACAGTGATATCGAGCGTCGAATAGGCTTCGGCCAGGGCGAAGAGATAGCCCCGAACCGCTGCTTCCACCGCCTGTCGTTCCTCAGTCGTGGGATTGGTGTCCTCGCACGCGGCAACGATCAGCATCGACAGAACCAGCACACAGGTCATGATTCTCCGAATTCGCATGCGCGCCTCCCTCGTTTCCTGCGCAGGATACCACCCGGTCTACAGATCTGCCGCCCCCTTCGGGGGCTGAATCCTTTTGGCCGTGCGTCTTACCTGGGGCTCACGCCCCAGGCTATGCATATGCCGCCGCTTCGCGGCTTCGGGTCCTCGCGCGGCGTGACCGGCGGGCCACGGCTTGCACCTGCGGCCAAAGAGAATTCGACTGGCAAAGCGAGCACCGAAGGCGCGACAATTTTCTAGCCTGGGGCGTCAGCCGCAGGCACAAAAGGCCAATCGAATACGAACCCCTGAAGGGTGCGACAGATCGTTGGCCGGCGGTCTCGCGATCCGAGTCCTTTCGAATCTCGCGGCCGCGGGTTAGAATTCCTTTCCGTCAATCAATCTCGAAGGAGGTTTCATTGAAGGTACCGGACCGCGTGTTGGTGGTCGGCGGCGTCGCCGCAGGGATGAGCGCCGCCAGCCAGATCCGCCGTCGCCGCCCCGAAACCAGGGTCACGGTGTTCGAAATGGGTGAGTTCATATCCTATGGCGCCTGCGGAATGCCCTACAACATAGAGGACCCGGAGCGGAACATCGAGGACCTCATCGTTCTCAGCGCCGAAGACGCTCGCGACAAGCGGGGAATCGATCTCAGGCTCCGCCACGAGGCAACGGAACTCGATCTCGACCGTGGGGAGCTGACGGTCATCGACCTCGAAAACGGTACCGAGACGAAAGAGCCGTTCGACGCGCTGGTGATCGCCACCGGCGCCCGCGCCATCCGCCTCCCACTCGAGGGCTTCGAGCTTCCCGGGGTCGAGGTCCTGCGAAAGCTCGGCGACGGCGCCGACCTCAAATCGGCGATCGCCGACAATCCCGAACGTGCAGTCATTGTCGGTGCCGGCTACATCGGCATGGAGATGGCCGACGTCCTGACCGAAAGAGGCCTTTCGGTCACCGTCCTGGAGAAGATGCCGCAACTCCTGCCGGGCTGGCACGAGGATACGGTTGCGGTGGTCGAACAGACGCTGGCGAGTCGAGGCGTGGAGTTCCACACCGGCGCCGCCGTCCAGAGTGCCGAGGCGAACAGCGACGGGCGCGTGGCCTCGGTCGTGACCGACATCGGCAGCTTCGACGCCGATCTGGTACTGGTCGCGGCCGGCGTGCGGCCGAACACCGACCTCGCGGTTTCGGGCGGACTGCGACTGGGCGACACCGGTGCGATCTGGGTCGACCAGGGCCTACAGACCTCGCACGAGGCGGTTTGGTCGGCCGGCGACTGCGCCGAGGCATACCACCGAATTCTCCGCCGGAACGCCTGGATCCCGCTCGGGACGACGGCCAACAAGCAAGGCCGGATTGCCGGCGCCAACGTGGTCGGAAAAAGCCTCCGATTTCCCGGCATCGTCGGCACGGCGGGTTTCGTGGTCTTCGATCTCGAGGTCGCGCGCTCCGGCCTCGGTGAGGAGGAGGCGAGGACGGAAGGCTTCGATCCGGTGACGGTGACCATCAAACAGCGCTCACGCGCTCACGGTTTTCCGGGTGGAGAACCGATTCAGGTTCTGCTGATCGCGGATCGCGAAACGGGCCTGCTCCTGGGAGCCGAGATCGTCGGGAAGGATGGCGCCGCTCTTCGCATCAACACGGTGGCCACTGCGCTCGCGGCGCACATGACGGTGGCGGACCTGCAAAGCTTGGACCTCGTATACGCGCCGCCTTTCGCTTCGGTCTGGGATCCGGTGCTGGTGGCCGCGAATCAGCTCATCAAAAAGGTGGGGAAGAAATGACCGAAAAACTACAAATCACCTGTCCCCATTGCGGCGCAACCGTCCGGATTGATGCCGAATCCGCGGTTGTCGTGTCGCACGAGCCGCCGGTTCACCATCGCGAGAAGGTCGGTTTTGACGATCGCCTTCAGCAGCTCGAAAAGGAAAAGGAGCGTGCGGCCGACCGCATGGCCGAAGCCATGCGGCGCGAAAAGGACAAAAGCCGCCTGATGGATGATCGGTTCAAGGAGCTCTTCGACGACGCGAAGGCCAAGGACGACGGGAAGAGGCCGATCAAGGATATCGACCTGGACTGAATATCGAATTTTGAGTTTTGAGTTTTGAGTGTTGAGTTCCCCTCCACCCTCCCGGTGGAATTTGGGTTTGACAACGTCATCCCGACCGAGGCCGCAATACGGCCGGCCACGTCATTGTCATTCCGAGCGAGGCCGAAGGCCGAGTCGAGGAATCTATGAAAAATGCAGCATCGCGCTTCTGCCTTGTCCATAGTCTCCTCCACTCGCTCGTTCCACTCGCTCGGTCGGAATGCCACCGCGGCGATCGATGAGTTCATCCGGAACGATCAAGGGCGCCGCGTATGGCGCCCCTCCGATCCCTTCGCCTCCACGCCCCCGGGGGGTCGGGTGGGAAATTCGAAATCCGAAATTCGAAATCCGAAATGCGGACTTGTCGGACGGAGATTCCTAATTCGCTGGTGCCGCAGCCGTCTCCTCCGTTGGGACCTCTATTCCCCTCAGCGAGAGCTCTTCGTCGATGATCTTCTCGAACTCCTCGATCGGCTGCGCGCCGGAGACAACCCTGCCGTTGACCAGGAAACCCGGCGTACCGGTGATACCGAAGCTGCGGGCTTCGGTCATGTCGGCCCGCACCCTGGCGGTGTGAGTCCCCTCGTCGACGCATGTGGTGAACGCCTCTCCGTCCATCCCGAGCTCAACGGCTGCGGCCACCATCGACTCGCGATTCATCGTCCGCTGGTTGGCAAACAGCCAGTCGTGGAACTCCCAGAACTTGCCCTGATCCTGGGCACAGAGGGAGGCCTCGCCGGCGAGCTGTGCCTGTGGGTGGTTCGGCAACGGCAAATTCTTGAAGATGTGGCGGATCTGGCCCGGGTAGCGCTCCGTCAGAGCCGTTATCGTCGGCTGTACCCGTTTGCAGAAGGGGCACTGGTAATCGGTGTACTCGACGAGAACGATTGGAGCATCCTTGGCGCCCCGTTCCGGGGTGCCCTCTGCAATGGCGACCTCGACTCGAGGCGGAGACAGGAAGATTTTCACTCCGGCCTCTGCAAAGAGCACCTTCTGAAGCTCCGCAGAGAGACGCTGCTTGTCGCGCTGCTCCAACGCCATGACGATTTGTTTCCGTGCTTCCACATCGTCTTCAGGGAGGCGCGCCCTGAACTGGCTCATCAGCTTGACGATTTCGCCTTCATCGGGCTCGCCCACCAACTCGTCAATCTTCATACGGCGGTATTCCGCTTCCGTCACTCCCTCGGCCGCCGCCGCATCTCGCACGAGCCTGGCGTAAATCTCGGCCTCGAGCTGGGCCACCTGAGCCTTGTAAATCTGCTGTCGCAAGGCAACCAGCGACGGACCGGTCAGGCCTTCAAGCTCGGACTGAGTGATTTCCTGGTCACCGTATTTCGCCACCACCGGGTCCTGGGCTATCGCTTCGGTCGACGGCTCCTGAGCGCACGCCACAGCCGCAACAGTCAGCGAAACGCAGGTGATTATCGTCCAAAATCCAAATTTCACTTCTGGTCCTCCATTTCGACCGCCCGGGAGGTCTGCTCATCGCGTTCCATCCACAGACGGCCTGTCCACTATGGACGGACTCCGTACCGAGGTCAATTCGGTTCGGTTACGGTTCTGTCAATCCTCCCAATTGCCCCAGTGATCACGAAAGGGTTCGGACAGCAACAGATTCGTGTTGAGAACCGCGACATCCCTGGACATGGTGGCGAAAACTGGCAGAATATCGACCCGAGACCGCGGAAAAGGGACACACATGAACACCCGGCCCCTGCCACTCATCCTCCTGCTTCTTCTGGCCGTGCCGCTTGCCGCCGAGGACGGTCCGGACGGAAGGACGGCTGCAAAGCCCCCGTCTCGGATTCAGTGGTCGCTCGGCCTCGGCGTGCTGTCGTCGCCGCGCCCCTACGTCGGCGCGGAAAACTCGATCTTTCTGGCGCCGATGCTCGAACTGACATACAAAAAGTTCTACTTTCAGGGCATCCAGGCAGGTTACCGGCTGGCCGACAACGAGAAATTCAGCGTCGACGCGCGGGTTGGCGGCGTATTTAACGGCCTGGACCCTGAAGACTCTGATTTTCTGGTTGGCATGAATCAACGCAGGTCCACCGTCGAAGGTGGGTTGGTGGGGGCGTGGAAGCCCGGCAGGTTCAGAGTCAGCGCCGGTATCTCCACAGATCTCCTTGGTCGTTATAACGGCCAACAGGCGACGGCAGACTTTTCTCGCATCTGGACGTTCAACCGTTATCGGTGGGGATTGACGCCGTCGATCGGCCTCGTCTGGCAGAGCAGCAGCTTTGTCGATTACTACTACGGAGTGACCCCCGAGGAGGGGCTGCCAGATCGCCCTTCATTCCAGGGCCATGCAGCGGTCAACCTCAACAGCTCGCTCTTCGCCTTCTATTCTCTGAACACGCGAATTCGGCTGACCGGCTACGTTCGCGCGCAACGACTCGACAACGAGATCAGCGACAGCCCGATTGTTGACAAGCCACGAGGGATCTTCGGTCTTCTCGCCATCACCTACCGCTTCGGCAAGCTGCCGCCTCGACCTTCGTAGTTCGGCCATCTCGTCCGGTTTCTGCGCCACGCGGCAGATAGCTCCGGTCTGAGTTAGACTGCCGAACTGAAACCGATCAGGAGGTATCCCGTGGACGCTACTCTCGACCCGAAGTACCGGCAGCAGATGCTCGACAGATTCCTTCGCTACGTCAAAGTGGACACGAGGTCCGACGAGGCCTCGGAGACGAGCCCGACCACCGAGAAGCAGAAGGACCTGTCGCGCATGCTCGCCCAGGAGCTCGAGGACCTCGGATGCGAAGACGCAGAAATGAACGAGTGGGGCTATGTCCTGGCCTCGATCCCGGAAAACCTGCCCGCCGATCACCCGGCTGCCGGCAAGGTGCCGACGATCGGCCTCATCGCCCATGTCGACACCTACTTCGGCACCCCGGGCGACGACGTCAAACCGCAAATCATCGAGTCGTACGAGGGTGGCGAGATCGAGCTCAACCCCGAGCAGATCCTCAAACCCGAGGACAACCCGAATCTCGAGAAGTGCATCGGCCACACGATCATCCACACCGACGGCACCACGCTCCTCGGCGCAGACGACAAGGCGGGCGTGGCCGAGATCATGACAGTCGTCGAGTACCTCAGGGACAATCCCGATTTCGTGCATGGTCCGATTCGGATCGCCTTCACGACCGACGAGGAGGTCGGGAAAGGTGCCGATCACTTCGACGTCGAAGCGTTCGGTGCGGACTACGCCTACACCCTCGACGGATCGGACCTCGGCGAGATCGAGGACGAGACGTTCTGCGCTGACACCGCCAACGTGACCATCGAAGGGCATGACGTGCACCCCGGCTATGCCAAGGACAAGCTGGTCAACGCGCTCAGAGTCGCGGCTGCCATCATCGAGGGCATCGACCAGCGTTGGCTGCCCGAGACGACCGAGGGTCGGGAGCCGTACCTCCACCCGTACATCGCGTCCGGCGACGTCTCGAAGGTGGACCTCAAGGTGCTGGTGCGCGCGTTTTCGAACGAAAAGCTGGCTGAGCGCGAGGACCACCTCAGAGAGGTCATTGCCGACGTCGAGAAGCGGTTCCCGAAAGCTAAGATCGGCGTCGAGATCGACGAGTCCTATCGCAACATGGCTTACAAGATCCGCGAGGATTCCAAGGTCCTGGACTTCGCCCTCGAAGCGGTCGAACGCATCGGTGTCACCCCGAAACGGCAGGCGATCCGGGGCGGAACGGACGGTGCGCGGCTCTCCTTCATGGGCCTGTTGACGCCCAACATCTGGGCCGGCGGCCAGAATTTCCATTCGGTCCGCGAGTGGGTATCGCTCGAATGGATGGCGGCGGCGACCAGGGTGACACTCGAGATTCTGAAGGTGTGGGTGGAGAAATCGGAGTAGGTCCCTCCCCTCCCGAGCAAAAGGACGAAGTGCCCACGCTTTGTCATTCCGACCGAGGACCCGGCTTGTCCCGGCGCAGCCGGTTCGTCACGGTGAAGTCCGTAGGACGGAGCCGGAAGGCGAAGCCGGAAGGGCCCGAGCGGAGGAATCCATGAGCTTCGAGGCAGCGCGCTGCTGCCACACCCACCCCATAGATCCCTCCGCTCGCTCGCACGGCTCGCTCGGTCGGGATGACGGAGAGAGGTCTGCTCACCTGGTGAGACGGGCGGGGGATCGTCGATTCCTTCGTTCAGTTCGCAATGAGGCATATCGGAATCATTCGACAGGCATCTCCAGCAACTGTCAACCAGGCATGAGCCACTACCCTGATCGATGGCTGACCCAACAATCCCCGCTGTAGCCCGGGTCGAATGCCGCAGCGAGGGCCGCGGCGAGGAAAGCCCGGTGGCGGTGGTCTGGGGCGGTCAACGGCTCGACATCGTCGATGTCATCGATCGCGCCGTCGTCACCGGCGTCGAGGCCGGAGAACCCGTACGCCACCGATTCTGGGTCGAGCTCGAGGATGGCCGACGGTGTGAGCTCACGCGGGTGGATCCCGGCGGCGAGTGGCGGGTCACGGTGGAGGCGGATCCGAGCTCGTGAGCGCTGCCAGCCTTTCCTGCATCCTGTTGGCGGTGGCGAGATCTCCCTTGGCGGCTGCAACCTCTACGCCCCGGCGATAGGTCCTGGCTGCCGCACGCAAATCGTCGGCCCCCTCGTACGCACGTCCGAGCGCCAACAACGCAGCGGAGTATCGCGGATCTGAAGCCAGGGCACGCTCGAGGTGGACCGCCGCTTCGTCGAATCTCCCCTCCTCCAACAACAGCTCACCGAGACCGAAGTTGCCGAGTGCATCGTCGCGGTCAAGCTCCAGCACCTGCCGGAACATCTCCGCCCGGCGTTCGCGATCTGCGGCCTCTTTCTCTGCCCTCTGCTTTTGCTCCTCGGCAAGGTCCCTCTCCTGCCGTTCGAGCAGCATCTTCGCGCGGAGGGCCTCACCGGCCTCTCGTTCTGCATCCTCGATCCGCCCGAGCTGGTTGTAGTAGAGCGACAGGTTGGTGTGGGCCATGACCGATTCCGCATCCGCTTCGAGCAGTCTTTGCATCAGATCGATCGCCTCCTCGAAACGGCCGTGCCGGCCGAGAATCACGCCCAAGCCCTCATATGCATCGGCGTACGAAGGGCACACCGCGATCGCTCGCCTGTAGAGAGCGATGGCGTCGTCCTCACGATCTTCGGCAAATGCCGCGACCGCCCGTAGCTCGATCCGGCGCGCCCAGCCTTCAGGATCCGGCACGTCCAGGAACGGGAGGTCGTGAACCCTGACCGTCAGCCTCGGACCCGCATCGAAGAGGCACTCGATCTCACGGTCGGCAACCCGCAGCGAGCGGGCGACAAGGGCCTGAATGAACACCGAGCCCTTCCAGCACGCCGTCGACAGAACAGTGCCCCCCTTCTTCTCCCCCGCACTCGAAAACTCCCTGCCGACGAGCGCCTGACCGTCATCTGCGCCTGCCACCACCTCGAGCAGCATCGGGGCCCGGGCCGCACCTCGCCCACTCACCACCTTGGCAACGGTCTCCTGGCCCAGGTAACAGCCCTTCGTGTGCGACACCGCTGCGTCGAGCAGCGCGGTCTGGTGAACCAGCATCCCCTCGGCAGCCTCCGCGCCCCAACGCGGAAAGCCTGTCAGCACGCAACGGGCCTCGAACTCCTCCGGGTCGATAGAAGGAAGGTCTATCTCCTCTCTCCATGTAATGAACCCCCTGCTGCCAAGCAGTTCCACCGCAAAAGTCCGCTCGCCGGCGGCCTCCGCAAACTGCCGGACCGCTTCGGCACCGAGGGCGACCCGGAGGTCGACCGCCTCCGGCGGAGCTATCTGAACGTCGTCGGCGATGAGATATGCCTGGAGGTGATCGACGGCCGCGTCGCCAGCTTCCGAAGGAAGCAATAGCACAAAGCCCCGCTTGCGGCGACAGAGGATGCCGAACGCGCGAAGCCTTCCGCCGCGGTCGAGCATCGCCGTTTGTTGGCACGTGCCGGAGGCCAGGTTCTTGACGTCGGAGGTCAGCTGGCTATGGAGGAAACGCTCCGCGTGCCGCCCGTCAACTGAAACCACTGACCAGCCCTCGAGCGGTGCCTGCCCGCCGTCGTAAAGCAGGACCTCAGATGCTGAACGACTCACCGCAGCCGCAGGTATTGGTGGCATTGGGGTTGGCGAACACGAAACCCTTACCCTGTAGGCCGTCCTCGAAGTCGAGGGTGATGCCCTTGAGATAGATGGTGGATTTCGGATCGAGAAAGACCTCGAAGCCTTCGTAACCGACTATCGTGTCGTCGTTTCGGCGCTCGGAGAACTCCATCTCGTACGAAAGCCCGGAACAGCCACCACCGATGACCGCCAGCCTGAGACCGATGTGTCCGTCCGTCTTCTCGCGCTCGAAAATTGCGCGAATCTCCGCCTGCGCCTTGTCGGTGATAACGACCAGAGGTGCGGTGTCAACGGTCATCGTACCGCTCATGAGCCGATTCCCGCGACCAGCGCTTCCAGCTCACCCGCTTCGTACATTTCCGTCAGGATGTCGTTGCCGCCAATGAACTCGCCCTTGACGTAGATCTGCGGGAAGGTCGGCCACCCGGCGACCACCTTCGCCTCGCTTCGGATAGACTCGTCGGACAAAACGT
>JAJDNM010000145.1 GCA_022340665.1 Acidobacteriota bacterium
CACCGATTGAACGAGGTCGAGCGGCTGTCCGGCATCTCCATCGTACGCGCGCAGCACGTAGGATGCGACGCGGGCTCCGTCATTCGTGAACTCCACCGTGATGAAGTCGTTGGAGAGGGTTGTCGTGGTCGGTCCGGTGCCAGTAATGGCGGTGTCCGGATTCGCCTCTTCTGGCGATTCAGCCTCTTCTGCTAAGACCTCCTCGTTTCCAATTCTTCCCGACTCAACCTCTTCTTTTTCAGTTGTTTGCGGCTGTTCGGTCCCTTCCGGCTGCGGTCCCGATATTCGCTGCGGCGGAGGAAAGATGATCGACCATGCGAGGAGAATCGCAGCCGATAGCACGAACGCCAAAAGAAGTCTTTTCTCCATCAGAGAGTCGTTTTCTCCGCCATCGGCTGGCTCCGCTCAAATTCCGGGTTTGCCTTCGTGACGTGTTGTGCTCTCGCAAGGCCACGACGCATACACTCGAGGTAGTCTTTCTCGAGTTCGGCCCAGGAGGCCGAAGCAGTGCTGTCGCGTGCGTTGAGCACCACGTCAAGCGCCGTAGTCGCGAGTTCGGATCGGTGCACGCGATAGAGCTCGCGAAGCCGTCGCTTGCACCGCGATCGCACGACTGCACCACCCACGCGTCGTGACGCGGTCACACCGAACCGGCCGTGGTGTCCATCCGATCGCATAACAAATACCACTAGGTGCCGCCCACTGACCCGGACACCTTCGCTGTACACCCGCTGAAAATCGGCCCGCTTTCTGAGCCGATATGATGCTGGAAGGAAAAACCGTTGCTCAGACAGCAATCCGCTTGCGCCCCTTGCGGCGGCGCGCGCGGAGGACCTTGCGGCCGCCCTTGGTGCGCATGCGCACCCGAAAGCCATGGGTCTTTTTGCGCTTGCGGTTATTTGGTTGAAACGTTCTTTTCATGATCTCTCTCTTCCCCGAATATCGGGCGCGTCAAGATATCGCAGCGCCGTTTAGGTGTCAAGCGATAGCCGTGTCTCCTGGCGCCGCCTTTAGTCGTGTGCAACTGTTCGATTCTGCCGTTCGCAGCGCTGCATCCCGATCCGCGCTGTGATAGCTTACCCCGATGGACCGTTGGCAGGCTCTCCAACCGCACCTCCGCCAGATGATGGGCGACGAGGAGTACCAGACGTGGATCGAGCCCCTCGCCGTGCTTGATATCACCAATACCACGCTGACGCTGACAACCGATAACACAATCGTCGCCGAATGGGTTCGGGACCACCTTCAGCGAGATATTGAGACCGTGGCCCGCAGTCATTATGGGGCGGAGTTCCGCGTTCTCATGAACTGGGATGAGAACGCCGCACCTACCGGTGAGATGGTGAGCAAGACGATCGCTACCCACCCCTTTAACCCCGGTTTCACCTTCGAGCGTTTCGTGGTTGGGTCATCGAACCAGTTTGCGGCAGCAGCAGCAGAGGCAGTTGCCGACCGTCCAGGTAAAACCTACAACCCGCTCTATCTGTATGGCGGATCAGGGCTCGGAAAGACCCATCTGCTGCACGCCATAGCCAACCGCCTGGCGAACTTGAAACCGACCCTCAAGGTCACCTACATGACCACCGAGCAGTTCGTCAACGAGCTCATCAACTGTATTCGCCGTAAACAGATGGACGCCTTCCGCCAGACCTTTCGCGAGGTAGACCTCCTGCTCCTCGACGACATCCAGTTCATAGCCGGAAAAGAACAGACACAGGAAGAGTTTTTCCACACCTTCAACACCCTCCAATCGACAGGCCGGCAGGTAGTATTTACGTCCGACGCTCGACCAGCTGATATTTCTGGGGTCGAGGAACGCTTGAGATCTCGTTTTCTCCAGGGCCTGATCGCTGACATCCAGCCGCCAGACCTCGAGACCCGATGCGCGATTTTGCGCGAGAAAGCGCGTGCGATCGGGCGCGAACTCCCAGAAGACGTCGTTTTGTTTATCTCTCGGCGCGCTCAGAACAACGTACGCGAGCTCGAGGGGTGCCTGAATCGAACAATCGCATACGCCCAGCTCAAAAATTCAAAGATTTCGGTCGATGTCGTTCGAATGGCGCTCTTCGAGCTTCTGCCGGACGAGAGATCAACCACACCCTCTGACATTATCCGGTTTGTCGCTCAGCATTATGGTGTGAGAGTCGCGGATATCAAAGGCCGCTCGAATCGTCGCTCCATAGCCCTTCCCCGACAGGTCGCGATGTACCTGATCCGACAGATTCTCGAACTGAGTTTTCCAGAAATCGGCCGGATTTTTTCCAAACACCATACGACGGTCATGTACGCTGTTGACAGCGTGCAGAAAATGCGCCAGTCAAACCCGGACTTCGATGCGACATTGACCTCTTTTCAAGAACATTTCATCTGAAATTCCACAGGTCGCATGTGGATCGCTTGTGGACAGCGTGCATCAGCCTGTGGGGGGCGATGATTTTCCACACCCCAACACAACCGTTACACACCCCAGCTCACAAGATTTCAACTATTTAAAGTATTGCGAATATTAATATTTAAAGAGTTTCCTCACAGATTCCATAGCCTCGACGACGACGACGATTCATGCTATATTCTCGCCAGAAAGTACGTAGTCGTAGCAGGAAAGGGCGATTGATGGAACTCAAACTGCAACGAAACCTGGTTCTTCAAGAGCTCTCGATCCTTCAGGGGGTCGTCGAACACCGAACCACCATCCCCATACTCTCGAGCATACTCACAGAAGCCGAGGAGAATCGTCTGCGGATGGTAGCGACTGACCTTGACATGACGATCGTCACAGAATGTCCCGCCGCGGTGCATGGAGGAGGGCGCGCTACCCTCGAGAGCAAGGTGTTCCAGAATCTCGTACGAAGTCTGCCAGAGGAGGAGTTCACACTTCGGCAGGATGGCGAAGCAGTAGAAATTACGTGCGGCAGGTTTCAATCGCGTATGGCGGTATCGGACCCGTCGGAGTATCCGACCGTGCCTGAAGTTCCGGAAGTAGGCGACTATTCGCTGCCATTGGATCTCTTTCAGCTGATGTTGGATCGGGTGGCTTTCGCAATCACTAAAGATGATCCGAAATTCCAGCTCAACGGGGCTTTGGTCAAGTTGATACCGGGGGAGATAGAAATCGCCTCCACCGATGGGCATCGTCTGGCGATGGTACGGGCGAAAGCCCCGGCTGGAGAGGTACCGTTCGAACAACAACTGTTTCCTCGGAAGCTGTTGGCCGAGTTTGCTCGGTTTGGTGACGACGAAGTACGGATCTCGGCGGGCGGTAATCATCTCGGTTTTCTGATGGGCGAGAGAACCCTCGTCTCGCGGATCGTCGAACTCCGTTTTCCGCAATATGAGCGAGTCATTGTACGGGATAATCCGAATCGGGCGCGCGTCGATCGCAAAGAACTTCTCGCGTCGCTTCGCCGCGTGAGCCTGATGGCCCATGAGAAGGCTCGAGGCGTTCGGTTCCGCTTCGACGCGAGCGGTGAGTTGACCCTTGTCTCGATCGGTTACGAGCGCGGGAGCGCTGAGGAAACGTTGAACGTCATGTACCAGGGTGACGGTTTGGAAATTGCCCTGAACGCCAGTTATCTTATTGATGTGCTTCAAGTTCTCGAGTGTGATAACGTCGAGCTCCAGCTTCGGGATAGCAACACGCAATGTGTGGTCGTACCAGTTGAAGACGACCCCCGGCTCGAAGAATACATTTACGTACTCATGCCGATGCGGCTGTGACCAGCACGCTCGTGTGGACCGGTTAAGAGCCGGTGCAGGTAGAGCGTTACACATGGCGCGACCATCGTTCTCATCGAGTAGCCGAACGGTGAGCACGCAGAGGAGCGATGAGAAATCGTAGCTCGTAGTGCGACGGGTGAGAGGTAGGCGTGTGGAGAGCGGGTCGTGGTGATAAGCGGTCTTGCGATAAGCGGGGTTCGTAATTTGTCGGATGCGGAATATCAATTCGGCAGCGCGACAAATGTCGTGGTCGGTCCCAATGGTGCGGGAAAAACGAGCCTGCTGGAATCAGTCGTCATTCTGGGTAATATCCGGTCCTTTCGTGCTTTGAGTGTGCGACAGGTAGTCGCTCATGGGCGCCCGGGTTTTCGGGTGAGCGGGCTTATCTCGACCGGTGGGCGACAGTATTGCCTTGAGCAAGTCGTAGAACACGGTCCGCCGCTTGGGAGAACACTGCGGGTGGACGGCAAAACCGTGAGCGTTGAACGCTACTTGCAGCTATGTCCCGTGTTTGCCATAGCGGGAAGTGACCGAGAATTGATTGTCGGCGGTCCAGAGAGCCGGCGCCGGTTCCTCGACCGATTTGTGTTTCTCCAGCGCCCTAACCACCTCACTGAAATCCGCAGCTACCGTCGCGCTCTCCGGCAGCGCAATGCGGCTCTGGTGAGTGGAGCAACGACTGCTGAGGTTGAAGCGTGGGAGGGACCTCTAGCGAAGTCGGCTGCCCGAGTCATCGGGGCCCGGGTTGACGCTCAAATTACCTTGTCTGACCTCTTTCAGCAGGTGTGGAGAGAACTTTCTGCCGAGGCGTCGCCGGCAATCACGCTAGAGTACCGGGCAGAACCGTGGAACGAGCCGATCGAAGGTCGTGAAACGGTGGAAGTTCTGTACAGACAAAGGTATAATGAGACCCGGACGCGCGATCGTCAAATGGGGTTCACCGTGGACGGTCCACACCGTCACGATCTGAGCTTGAAGGCCGATGGGCGAAGCGTCCGATATGAACTCAGTTCGGGTCAAATCAAAGTAGTGGCGGCGGCTCTGAAGCTCGCTGCACTCATGCTGGTGGAAAGGGACCGAAACGAGAGCTTTCCCGTGGTCGTAGACGATGTCGACGCCGAGTTGGATAGTGCGGCGTTGAAACGACTGGCTCACAGCCTCGGCAGCGAAAGACAGCTTTTTCTCTCCAGCACCAGTGAAGAGGTTTTGGATCTAGTGGGCCCACGCGGGTGCAGCATTTGGCTCGAAAACGGATCCAGCGTGGTTCAAGGGGCGTCAACAGATGACTGACAAATACACTGCCGAAAACATCAAGGTGCTCAAGGGACAGGAAGCGGTTCGAAAACGGCCCGGGATGTATATCGGCGATGTTGATGATGTGTCCGGTTTACATCACATGGTCTGGGAAGTGGTCGACAATGCAATCGACGAAGCGCAGGCGGGACACTGCTCTCAGATCGAGGTGACGGTTCACGCCGACCAGACGGTCACCGTCAGGGATGACGGACGCGGCATCCCCGTGGACACCCATCGTGAAACGGGCCGCTCGGCGGCGGAGGTCATCATGACCGAGTTGCATGCCGGCGGGAAGTTTGACAGCAACTCGTACAAGGTCTCGGGGGGTCTTCACGGGGTGGGCGTGAGCGTGGTCAACTTTCTGGCCGAATGGCTGCGTCTCGAAATACATCGCGACGGTCGGGTTTGGGAACAGATGTATCACCGCGGCGTGCCGGAGGAATCACTCAAAGCGGTGGGCACTGCGCGCCGCACCGGAACGATCATCACCTTCAAACCCGATGCCGAGATATTTTCGGTGCTCGAATTCCATCCGGACCTTCTTGTCCGCCACCTCCGAGAACTCGCCTTCCTGAACTCCGGCGTCAACATCAAGTTCTTGGATGAAACCAGCGATCGCGAAGAGGAATTTCAGTTTGACGGAGGGCTGGAGGAGTTCGCCCGATATCTCAACCGATCGAAGACCCCACTGCACGAAGAGCCGATCTACCTCAAAGATAGCAACGAGAAGGGCGAAGAGGTGGAGGTGGCTCTACAGTGGCACGATGGCTACAACGAGAATGTACTCGCCTTCACGAACACCGTTTACAACCGAGACGGAGGGACTCATCTGTCGGGTTTCCGGGCCGCCCTCACGCGGACCATCAACGCATATGCGCAGAGCCACGGCCTTCTCAAGGGCATGAAGGAAAATTTTTCTGGTGAGGATGTGCGCGAGGGGTTGACCGCTGTTGTGGCGGTGCGAATCCAGGAACCGCGATTTTCGAGCCAGACCAAGGACAAGCTTGTTTCTTCGGACGCCAAGGGCTGGGTGGAGTCAGTGATCAACGACCGCCTCGGCACCCACTTCGAGGAAAATCCGGCGGTCGCGAAGTACATCGTGTCGAAGTGCCTCGATGCTGCCCGCGCGCGCGATGCCGCGCGGAAGGCGAGAGAACTGACCCGGCGCAAGAGCGCCCTCGAAACCTCCGCCCTGCCGGGAAAACTCGCCGACTGCTCGGAGCGCGATCCCGAACTCTCAGAGCTTTTCATAGTCGAGGGTGATTCGGCCGGGGGATCGGCCAAACAGGGAAGGGACCGCCTCTTTCAGGCCGTCCTTCCCCTACGAGGGAAGATCTTGAACGTAGAAAAGGCTCGGTTCGACCGGATGTTGGCTTCGGAGGAAATTCGGGCCCTGATTCAGTGCTTGGGCACCGGCATAGGCAAGGATGAATTCGACCCCGCGAAGGTTCGCTATCACACGATCATCATCATGACCGATGCGGACGTCGATGGCTCGCACATCCGCACGCTCCTCCTGACCTTCTTTTACCGTCAGATGCAAGAGCTGGTCGAGCGGGGCCATCTCTATATCGCCCAGCCGCCGCTCTACAAAGTGAGCTGGAAAAAGAAGGAGGTCTATCTCGGCGACGATGGCGACCTTTCGCGATTCCTGCTCGATCGGGTAGAGGACGAGTTTCGCCTTGTCATAGGGACGACCGGTCGCGAGCTTTTCGGCCGCGAGCTTCGCCGGGCAATACTTGCGGCGCAGGATTGGAACCGCAGCCTCGAGCACCTCGAACGTCGCGGTTGGCCGCAGGATCTCGTTCTGGCGACACTGGACACCGAGGCGCGTTGGGACGGTGGAGCGACCGGCGAGGGGTTTGCTGAAGAATTGGCTGACGAGCTGCGCGAGCTCGGATACGACAACACCCGCATCGAGCTTGACGAGGAACATGGTGTCCAAGAGGTGATCTGCAGCGTCGGCTTGAACGGCCGGGGGCGCGAGGTTCGCCTCGGACAACTGCTCGGATCCAGCGGCCACTATCGGCGGGCGCGACATCAACTCGAGCGTGTGGCCGCGTTACGAGTGGGTCCGTTCCACCTCGATCGGAACGGCGACCGCGAGACCCTCGCCAGCCTGCGCGAGCTCGTCAGCCGGGTTTACGAAGTGGCAAAGAAGGGGCTCAATATTCAGCGATACAAGGGGCTCGGAGAGATGAACCCCCATCAACTCTGGGAAACGACCATGAATCCCGAAACCCGCCGCCTCCTCCAAGTAACGGTGGAAGATGCAGCGCGAGCTGACGAGCTGTTCACCATCCTCATGGGTGATGCGGTCGAACCTCGACGAAACTTCATCGAGTCAAACGCACTCGAAGCACGGAACCTGGACATCTGATGACCGACAACCCGCCTGCTCCCCGCGAAGACCGTGTGCCAGTAACCATCGAGGACGAGCTCCGAAACTCGTACCTCGACTATGCGATGTCGGTCATCATCGGGCGCGCCCTTCCGGATGTTCGTGATGGCCTGAAGCCGGTCCATCGGCGCATTCTGTACGGCATGTGGGAGAGCGGAAACACAGCGTCTCGGCCGTACAAGAAATCAGCCAGGATCGTCGGTGACGTCATGGGTAAATACCACCCGCACGGTGATCAGGCGATTTACGACTCGGCGGTTCGCATGGCGCAGAATTTTTCGATGCGTTACATCCTGGTTGACGGACAGGGCAACTTCGGTTCGGTGGACGGCGACTCGCCGGCCGCCATGCGATACACCGAGGTCCGCCTTACCCGGCTTGCCGAGGAGATGCTTGGCGATGACGTCGCCAAGGAAACCGTCGACTGGGCACCTAACTATGACGGTTCGTTGAGGGAACCCACCGTCCTTCCGGCTCGCGTGCCCAATCTGCTGGTCAATGGCTCCTCCGGCATCGCGGTTGGGATGGCGACCAACATCCCGCCCCACAACCTCGGAGAAGTGGTCGATGCCGCGATCGCGCTACTCAGCGATCCGGGACTCTCGGTTGCGGATCTCATGGACTTCGTGCCAGGGCCAGACTTCCCGACGGCTGGCTTCATCCTTGGCCGGAAGGGCATCCATGACGCATACACGACGGGCCGGGGGATTATCCGCATGCAGGCCCGGACGCGCATTCGCGAGGCAGAAAACAAGAAACGCGCAGCGATCATCGTCACCGAGATCCCGTATCAGGTGAACAAAGCCCGTCTCGTCGAACAGATAGCAAACCTTGTCCAGAGCAAGCGCATCGAGGGCATTGCCGATCTCAGAGACGAGTCCGACCGCGACGGCATCCGCGTGGTCATCGAGCTGAAACGCGACGCGGTGCCGGAAGTCGTGCAAAACAACCTTTTTGCGCTCACCCAGATGCGAACGACCTTTGGCATCAACCTCTTGGGGGTGCTCAACAACCAGCCGAGGGTTTTCAACCTCAAAGAGCTGATTCAGTACTTCCTCGACCACCGCCGCGAAGTCGTCCTGGCGCGCACCGCCTTCGACCTCGCACGAGCACGCGAGCGGGCACACATCCTCGAGGGGCTGGTGATCGCCCTCGACAACCTCGATGCGGTGATTGCCCTCATCCGTGCCGCCGCCGACCCGGAAACCGCACGCACCGGCCTGATGGAGAACTTTGGCCTCTCAAAAATACAGGCGCAGGCAATTCTCGACATGCGGCTGCAGCGGCTGACCGGCCTCGAGCGCGACAAGATCATCGAGGAGCACGAAGAGGTTCGGCAGCTGATCGCGCATCTCGAAGCGGTGCTCGAATCCGAAGACATGGTCGCCGAGATCATCGTCGAGGAACTCGCCGCGGTGAAAAAGAAGTTCGGCGACCAGCGGCGGACCGAGATTATTGAAGATCCGAGCGAAATCTCCATCGAGGACCTGATCGCGGAGGAAGAGATGGTCATCACCGTCTCTCGAGGTGGATATGTCAAGCGCTCGGCAGCGGCAACCTACCGCGCACAGCGTCGCGGCGGGCGAGGGCGACGGGGCATGGGGATCAAGGACGAGGACGAGGTCTGGAAGCTCTTCGTCGCTTCTACACATGCGACGATGCTCTTCTTCACCTCGACCGGGCGAGTGTTTGCGAGGAAGGTCCATGAGCTTCCGGACGTCGGACCGGCGGCCCGAGGCCGCGCCCTCGTCAACCTGCTCCAGCTTGCGCCGGATGAACACGTCCGCGCACTCCTGGCCATTCGCGACTTCGCGGAGCACGAGGATTCCTATCTTTTCTTCGCCACCCGTCTCGGGAGGGTGAAACGCACGCCGCTCCGAGACTACGCGAATATTCGCGCCAACGGACTCCGCGCGGTGGTTATCAACGAGGGCGACAACCTACTCGGGGTCAGGCTCACTGATGGCGCCGGCCACGTGTTCATGGGCACGAACCGGGGGATGGCGATACGTTTCGAGGAGACGGACGTGCGCCCGATGGGGAGAGTCACCGCTGGTGTGCGGGGTGTAAATCTTCGCGATGGGGATTTTGTCGAGGAGTTCGCGGCATTCGAGCCCACGGACGAGAACGACATCCTGGTAGTGACCGACCTCGGTTATGGCAAGCGAACCCAGATCTCCGATTTTCGCGTCCAGCGGCGGGGCGGGTATGGGGTCAAGCTGATTCAGCTGACTGAAAAGAACGGCGCCGTGGCAGCCATCCGATATGTTCGTGAAGAAGACGAGATTCTCGTGGTGACCGAGGGCGGCATGCTCATCCGGACCAACGCCGCAGAAATTTCGCGATTCGGGCGAGCCGCACAGGGTGTCCGAGTGATTCGCCTCGACGAGGGAGATCGCGTGGTGTCAGTGGCTCGAGCGGAGGCGACAGGTGATGACGATGATGACGTCACCAGCGACGATGGCTCCGAGAGCACCGACACGCCACCCACAGATGAGGACTGACGACGGTTCATCGGGACATCGCGGTCATACGTCCCACCACAAGGAACCGCCGGCGCGGTCAATCCCGGCGGCCTTCCTGATCCACCAGGAGGGGGTGATAGCCGTCATCGCGGTGGTCGGCTTGGCGTTTCGACCGGGGGGTCTCGTCGTTGGACTCGCGCCGCAAACGGAATTTGCGGTTGCCATTTTTGGAGGGCTGGGCGCCGGCGCGCTCTGCGCTGCCGTCCTGTGGCTGTTCCGCCGTCTGCCGGCTCTCGCCGCGCTCGAGAAATGGCAACGCCGCATGGTTGGCAATTGGACCGTCACAGATGCTGCAGCCGTAGCCCTGTTCTCAGGTTTTGCCGAGGAGGCCCTGATTCGAGCCCTGCTCCAGCCGGTGATCGGTCTCATTCCGGCCGCGCTCCTCTTTGCCGTGCTCCACCTTGTTCCCGACCGCCGGCTGTGGATGTGGCCGGTTATGGCTCTCCTGCTCGGCGTCGTACTGGGAGTAGTGTTCGAGTGGGGTGGGTTTCCAGCCGCGGCGTGTGCCCACATTGCGATCAACGCTGTGGCTCTCTATCGCCTCCGGCGGCCGGTGGTTTCGTGAGATCGCACCGAAAGGGGTTGCTTCTCGTGTGTACAATGTGCCCAAGTCGAGGAGGTCGCTATGGACCATAACGATCCACAGTTTCGTGTGAAGATCGGGCTTGCAGAAATGCTCAAAGGTGGTGTGATCATGGATGTCACGACCGCCGACCAGGCAAAGGTGGCCGAGGATGCGGGTGCTGCGGCCGTGATGGCCCTCGAGCGCGTGCCAGCCGATATCCGAGTGCAGGGCGGAGTGGCGCGGATGTCGTCGGTTGAGAAGATCGCGGAAATCCAGGACACGGTCTCGATCCCGGTGATGGCCAAAGTCCGAATCGGGCACATGGCCGAGGCAAAAATTCTCGAAGCTCTCGAAGTTGATTTCATCGACGAAAGCGAAGTTCTCACGCCAGCTGATGAGGAGAATCATATCTTCAAGCACCCATTCAAGGTTCCTTTCGTTTGCGGGTGCCGAAACCTCGGGGAGGCCCTCAGGCGCATTGGCGAAGGCGCGGCATTGATCCGCACGAAGGGCGAAGCTGGCTCAGGGGACATCGTAGAGGGCGTGCGCCATCTTCGCGCGGTTCAGCGGGGGATTCGAACGCTCACAATTCTCGAAGATGACGAGTTGATGAGCCACGCCAAGGAACTTCAGGCTCCCTTCGAGCTGCTTCGCTGGGTGGCTGAAAATGGACGGCTGCCGGTGCCCAATTTCGCGGCCGGGGGAATCGCCACACCGGCTGATGCGGCACTCTGCATGATGCTGGGGGCGGAGTCGGTGTTTGTCGGGTCCGGGATCTTCAAATCGGATGATCCCGCGCGTCGGGGCCGCGCGATCGTCGAGGCGGTGACGCACTGGCGGGACCCCGCGAGGCTCGCCGAGCTTTCTCGTGGCCTGGGTGAGGCGATGTCGGGGCTCGAGGCAGGAAAGCTGACGCCAGAGGAAATGCTGTCGCGCCGGGGATGGTAGTCATTGAGTGCGATAGGTGTTCTCGCGTTGCAGGGCGACTGGGCTGCGCATGCGTCGATGCTTCGCGACCTGGGTGTCCCTGCAATATTCGTGAGGTCGGCGGCCGATTTCGCAGGAGTGCGGGCCCTGGTCATTCCAGGTGGTGAGTCCTCCACAATGCTTCGGCTGATGGAGACAGAAGGACTCGCGCAACGAATCGTCGAGCGCACGCGGTCCGGCATGCCTGTGCTCGCAACCTGCGCAGGGGTCATCCTTGTCGCAGAAACTGTTGTGCCGAATCAGCCGAGCCTCGGTCTTCTGTCGGTCGAGGCCGAGCGCAACGCTTATGGTCGGCAGGTTCATTCCACGGTCGCTCGAATCCAAGTCGCCCCGGCGCTGGGTCCGCCGCCGCAGATGGATGCAGTTTTCATACGGGCACCCAGGATCACGTGCAATGATCCTTCGGTGGAGGTTTTCGGCACGTGGCATGACGATCCTGTGCTGGTGCGTCAGGAGAACATACTGGCCGCCACCTTCCATCCAGAACTCACGAAAGATTCGCGAGTTCACCAAACGTTTCTCAGCATGACGGAGGCCAAAAATGGATAGCGTCCTTCGACACGAAGAAAATCGCGGCATCCACAGGCTGGTAATGGACCACGGACCCAATGCCCTTGACGTGCCACTGGTGGCCGCGCTCAGAGATCGCATCAGGGAGCTTGTCGAGAGTGGCTGCCCAGCAGTGGTCCTTGCCTCCTCTCATCCAACGCTCTTCTGTCCAGGGTGGGATCTCAAATTCCTGGCGCGAGCGGATCGCAATGAGATCCAGGCCTTTCTGAACGACTTCAACGCGCTGACCGTCGAACTCTTTTCATATCCCGGACCGACAGCGGCAGCGATCGGTGGCCATTCGGTGGCGGGAGGGTGCCTCCTGTCACTATGCTGCGACCTGCGCGTGATGGCAACAGGGCAGGCGCGGCAGGGCCTCTCCGAGCTCAACCTCGGCGTGCCGATTCCTGCCCCGGCTCTGCGAATGATGCGTGCCCGCCTCAGCTCACCTGCGCTCGACAATCTCGTTTTTCGTGGCGAAGGCTGCACTGCCACCCGCGCGAGGGAGCTTGGTATCGTCCACCGCACAGCTGCCGAGCAGGACACGCTGGCTGTGACTGAGGTTGAACTCGCCACGCTGGCCAGCCGGCCGCGACGGGCGTTCATCGAGACCAAGCGCCTTCTATATGCCAAGGTTTGGGAAGCAATGAAGCAGACCTCGGCAGACGAGAACGCCGCCTTCCTCGACTGCTGGTTCGAGGACGAGACGAGGGAGCGCATCGTCGACATCGCCAGCCGGCTCAGTCATTGACCGCCAGCCCCGAAACGCGACAGCCGGCACCGGAAATTGTCCACGCGGCGGAGCTGGCTCGGCGATTGCCCCTTCGCTGGTCGGATGAAGATTTCGGCACCAGTCCGGAGGATGTGCTCGATCGCGGGTGGTTCTTCGGGCCAGAGGAGTGTGTTCGGGTTCTGACGCGCGCGGCACCGGTCGGTCGCGTCGCGGGCGGGGGATTCGGGCGCTCCTGGCCGCTGCTCGTAGGTTCGGGTCGGTGGACCATCGCCCCCGGGATGCCAATCGCGTTGGGGCCGAGTGCGGCGATAGGGGGCGGGTGTGAGTTTCGACGTGACGGGGGCGTCATTCTTCGCGATGTGGCCGGCACCGAAAGCCCTTTTCTGGTCGATGACGATAGTGGACCGGCGCCCGGAGAACCGTTTGATTTGATGTGGTTCGGAGATACGGAGAGCTATACCGTGCACCGCGGGGAGCTTGAAATTCAAGATCTCTTCGGCGTGCTGCGAGTGCCGGCGACGCGGGAGGCACTCGAAGACCTCGTGGTGCGAACTCGGCGCGTGCCGGAGACGGTGCTTTCTTCCATTGACTTCGGTGATCCGGCCGGCTCCCAGGTTGTAGAGGTGAGTCGACCTGTTGCCCTCATCGCACAAGACCAGTGGCGTAATCCCAAAACCCTCCTCGAAACTCGCGAGGACATCACCGCCGCAACGGCCCGGGGAGACGATGTTGGCGTGACCTTGGTGACCGGTGAGAGCGCGGTCTTCTGCTGTGAGGTCAGCGCAGACGGATGGCGCCTTGCTCTCCGGAGCGGAGCCTACCCCCTGAGGGAGATTCGGCTCGACCGCAGGGACGACTCTCTCCTGCTCTCTGCGACCCTCGATCGTAGGATCAATGGCACGGCGCCCGGTATGAGGCAGCGGCTGATCTTCGATCTCCGCACGGATCTCGTGAAGCTAGGATGAGATCCTCCTGATTTCGCCAGTCGAATCAGAATTGGTATACCCGATCCTGTTCGAGTTCCTCAACCGCGTGCGGCAGCGTCGTTGCCGCCAACTCCCCCCTCAGCTCCTCCACGTATGGTGGCTTGAAGTGGTAGATGTACACGGGGACATCGCGGTCGAGCTTGGCGAGTTCAGCGGCGAGGGTTTGCGGAGTCAGGTGACGGCTGACGTCGGCCACCTCCTGGAGGCGATTCGGGAATGAGACCTCGGTAATGATCGCGGCGAGATCCTCGGTAGCGTTGGCGACCTCCCAGATGCGCGTCGTGGGACCGGTGTCCGATGTGAAGATCACGCTCGAAGCACCCTGGCGGAGCAGCAGCCCGGTTGTAGGAACGATATGGTTGACGTTGACCGCCTCGACTTCGAGCGTGCCACCGGGAAGCTCCCCGATCACAAAAGGCGATTCGATGACGATCTCATTGAACCGGACTGAAGGGTAGAGGTGGTTCGGGATGCGCGTGAAATCTGGCCATGTGTCGTTGTTGAACAAGTGTCGTCGGACACCGGCGAGGACTTGTTTTGTGCAGAAAATCGACACCGGTTCTTCACTCGCACCGAAGGAATTCTCAATCAGAAACGGCAGGGAGTTTGTGTGATCCATGTGGGTGTGGGTGATGAGCACATGCCGAATCTGTCGTTGCTCCTCGATCGTCAGGGCGCGCGTAATCGCGCCCGCATCGATCGCCACCCTTCTATCGATCAGAAACGACGTCATTCTGCAGACAGGACTGTCGCCCCCGAAACTTCCCAGCACCCGAAATTCCATGCCCCGAGTATAACCGTTACGACCCGGGTACCATGAGTGCGATGAATCACGCGGACTCTCAATTGCTACGGCTCGGGCTGGTGCTTGCCGGAGGGGGCGCTCGTGTTCGCCGACTCGTGGCCCGGCTGCCGAGCGCCGAAACCGACCTTGAGGCGTTGGCCAATATCGGGGCGCCACGAGCACTGCTTGCTACGGCCGACAGGCTCGCAGCTTCGGAGGCCCCCGAGGTGATTCGGCGAATCAGCGAAATCGGATGGCGCTGGGTGGTTCCTGGGGACGGAGATTATCCGGAGCTCCTTGAGGCATCATCCGATCCTCCCCTCGGCCTGTTCGTGCGAGGGGAACTGAAGAGATCACCAGCCGTGGCAATTGTAGGGGCACGTCGGGCGACCCCGTATGGTCTGCAAGTCGCTCGACTGCTCGGCGAGGAGCTCGGCCGCGGTGGAGTGGTCGTGGTTTCCGGAATGGCCCGAGGGGTCGACGAGGCCGCGCACCGCGGATGTTTGGAGGTGGGGGGGTCGAGTTGGGCGGTGTGGGGTGCCGGCCCGGACAGGATCTATCCACCAGAACACGCGCGGTTGGCGAATGAGTTGGCTGCGACCGGTGCGTTGGTCACCGAATACCCGCCCGGCACGCCGCCGCGACGGCATCATTTTCCGGAACGAAATCGCGTCATCGCCGCCCTGACCGCCGCCGTCGTGGTGGTTGAGGCCGCGGCGCGCTCCGGGGCGCTCATCACCGCGCGGCTCGCCAACGAGGAGGGCCGCGAGGTCCTGGCTGTGCCGGGCAACATCTTTTCGAAGCTGTCAGTAGGCCCGAACACGCTGTTGAGGGTGGGCGCGAGACCCTTGTTGACACCCCGCGATCTCTTCGACGCCATCGGGTGCGAAGCGCCTCCTCCGGCGCGCGAGGCAGAAGATCGTGGCCTTCTCCGGTTCATCGCTCCGGGCGAGGCGGTGACGGTTGATGAAATTGCCGGGCGCGCCGGTCTCGAAGTCTCGGCCGTGCTCGCCGCCCTTGTTGCGCACGAGTTGGCCGGCGAAGTCGTACGCGAGCAGGATGGTCGGTTTGCTCTGGTGCACGTCAGGGGCAGCGGGAGGTGAGCAACAGGGTGCTGGTAGTGGGCGGTGGCCTCGCGGGGAGCGAGGCAGCCTGGCAACTCGCTGAGGCGGGCATCGAGGTCAGTTTGGCTGAAATGCGGCCGCATCGTCAAACCCCGGTTCATCGGAGCGATCGGCTCGCGGAACTGGTGTGTTCGAACTCACTTCGCGGCGACGGGCCGGCCAACGCCGTTGGTGTTCTCAAGGCCGAGATGGAGGAGCTCGGGTCGCTGATCATTCGCGCTGCACGTCATTCCGCAGTGCCTGCGGGGGGCGCCCTGGCAGTCGATCGCGAGGCATTCGCGCGGATGGTCACGGATGCGATTTCAGACCATCCGAAGATTGGGGTCGAACGGCGCGAGATCGAGGAACTGCCGGCTGGGCCGGCAATCATCGCAACCGGACCACTGACATCTCCAGCATTTCACCACGCCCTAGACGAAGCGCTTGGAGACGACGCGCTCGCCTTTTTCGACGCGGTGGCACCAATCGTCGCCGCGGACTCTCTTGACTTCAGCCGTCTCTTTCGTGCCTCGCGGTACGGCAAGGGCGATGGCGACGACTACCTCAACAGCCCACTTGACCGCGATGCCTATGAGCAGTTTGTGAACGCTCTGTTGGCGGCGGAGAAGGTTCCATTCAAGGACTTTGAAGAGAGGGACACGCCGTATTTCGAGGGCTGCCTACCGATCGAGGTGATGGCCGAACGGGGCCGCGACACCCTGCGTTTCGGGCCAATGAAGCCGGTCGGTCTAGAGAATCCTGCGACTGGTCGTCGGCCCTGGGCGATTGTTCAGCTTCGCCAGGATGATCTCGCGGCGGAACACTGGAACATGGTCGGCTTTCAGACCAAGCTTACCCACGGAGAGCAGCGGAGGATTTTTCGCACCCTCCCCGGCCTCGAAGAGGCGCGCTTTGTCCGGTTGGGGATGATTCATCGGAACACCTTCATCAACGCGCCGCGGCACCTTGATCCGATGCTCCGCCTGAAAGGCAGACCAGATTTACGCCTCGCTGGTCAAATCACGGGTGTCGAGGGATACGTCGAGTCGGCTGCAACCGGTTTTTTGGCCGCCCGTATGCTGAGCGCCGAGCTCGCCGGCGTCGAAATTGGGATGCCCCCACCGGAATCGGCGATGGGCGGGTTGATGAGGCATCTCACAGAGAGCAACCCGGAGCGATTCCAACCGTCAAATATCAATTGGGGCCTGATGGCTGTTCCGCTGGAGGTGTCGGGCGTACGAGATCGTCGTGCGCGGCGTCTCCAGCATGCGGCGATCGCGGTCGAGCGGTGTCGAGCCTGGGGGAACTCCCTCCGACAGACGTGACCACGATCACAACGAACTCAGAACCATATCCTGGCTTTGAGCGTCTATCCCTATGAGGAGAGAAATGGGAAAACGGTTGTCTTCACACACCCCTGGTACGAAACATGACGCGGTCGATAGCTTCCCACGCGATTTACGTCGGGCGACGGTCGTTGTAGGAGACACTGGCACTTCTGCCGAAGTGCTCGCATTTCCTCCGGGCCGGTTGGTCGAGCTGGGGGCCGAGTTCCAGCATCACGGCATGACCTGGGTAGTGACGAGTGTGCAACGAGACAGCGGCATCGCAGTTGCCGAGCCGGTCGCCTATTGAGATGCACGCATTCGCTCCCTAGGGCCAGCTCGACTTCACCCCTTCGGGTGGCTTCGACGGTGGACTTCCATGAGGTGCGCTAAATCGACCCTCGTGTAAATCTGCGTGGTTGCGAGCGAACTGTGACCGAGGAGCTCCTGAATCGCCCTCAGATCCATCCCCGCCTCTAGGAGATGGGTTGCGAAGGCGTGCCGTAGCGCGTGAGGGTGCAGGTGATTGATATCCGCTGTTTTGCGAACGGCACGATCGAGCTGGCGACGAATAGATCGGTCGGTGAGGCGACCGCCACGCTGGTTGACGAACAACGGTTCAGTTTCGTCAATAACCCCGCGCCGCCACCGGACACGATCACCGAGATATCTTCGGATGGCGTCAGCGGCTGGCCGCCCGAAGGGTACCAGTCGTTCCTTCCGCCCCTTGCCTCGCACCCTGACCACGCGCTCATCGAGCTTGATGTCATCGAGATCGAGGGCCACGAGTTCGCTGACGCGGAGGCCGGCAGCATAGAGTAGCTCCATGGCCGCCCGATCGCGGCGCCCGGCCGCTGTGTCCGGGAAGCCTTCAAGGAGCTCCTCGATAGAATACCGGTCCGCGACATCTGGAGTCTTCTTGATGTCCTGAGGATGGGGCACTGCATCGGCTGGACTTGATTGGAGGACGCCCTCAGCGACGAGAAATCTGAAGAATGTCCGCAATGCAGCCAATCCGCGAGCCACAGACCGAGGCTGAAGGCCGCGTGAATGGAGGTGGGCAAGGTACGTACGCAGGGTCCTCGGGGTCACATCCGTGGGAGCATTGCTGGCGAGTTCGTCGACAACAAATGTGAGGAACGAGAGGACCTCGCGCCGGTAGGCACGGAGGGTTGCCGGCGAGAGGTTGCGTTCCCATTCGAGATGCTCCAGGAATGCATCTATGAGCCACCGGTTGTCGTGGTCGATCCCAACTCCGGTCATCATGACAGGTTCTCCGGTGGGCCGCAAAACTGCCCAAGACCGCGCCACCACCAGAGCTTCAACATGTCGCGGAACATCTGAGCTGAGTGGCGAACCGCCATCACACGGGAAGCTTCGACATGTTGCCACCGGACACCGACCTCTTTCGTTTCGAAACCCCAGTGATCTGCGAGAAGCATCAGTTCGACATCGAAGGCGAAACCATCCAGACGTTGAACGGTTGCCAGGGCCCGAGCCAGGTCGCCCGGAAAGAGCTTGAAACCGCATTGGGTGTCGAGGATCGACGTCAAGCCGAGAAATCTGAGCATGCGATTGAATGTGCGGCCCATCAGGTCCCGATGCAATGGTTGTGGTTTTTCAATGAGCCGCCGCTCGACGGCTCTTGAGCCGACGGCCACCGCGCTACGAGAGGCGACCCGCGTCAACAGTTGCAGCTCTTCGATGGGGGCTGAAAGGTCGGCATCCGTGAGCAAGACCCATTGCCCGGTGGTGTGACTGAATCCCGTACGTACCGCAGCCCCTTTCCCACGGTTGACCGTGTGTCGCACCACGCGGAGGGTTACGCCAGGAGGGACCGCCGCGGCCTCCGCCGAGGCGGCAGTCCCATCCGATGATCCGTCGTCGACAACGATGATTTCCGCTGGCTGCCAATCCGGGTGGTCGCCCAGATAAGCGCCGATTCTATCGAGAGTATGAGGCAGGCGCTGGCCTTCATTGAACGCCGGGATGACCACCGATAACTCGCGCTCGAGTGCCTCCTGGTTCCCTTTTATCGCAAAACTCACCCGTTGCTCCGAAGTCTCGACACCGTACCAAACTATAGGACTCCGCCCGAGAAGTCGATGCTAAACTCCGGTCGCGAACACACCGCAAAATAGAGGGTTTGTGATCGATCGCATCTCGGGAGAGTTTTGCAGACGCCCTGGAGGACTTTATGGAAATCAAACGATGGGAGTACAAGATCATCAACATCCGGTCCGAGAATTACCGCATCGATCCGGCCAAGGAGAGCGAGCTCAACGAACTTGGCGATGACGGTTGGGAGCTCGTAGCAATCACCGCAATCAATTACAAGACGGCCGCCACCGATCACATCGGCATGGTGTTCAAGCGGGGCAAAGCAGGATGATCGCCCTCTCGTTCACGCGGTGCCGGTGACCACCTCAGAACCTCCGGCACGGCGTAAGATCGAGCCGTCCGTCCCGATGATTGCGGAGAATCCCAATGTGACAACGCCGACTGCTGCTGCGGCCAGAACCCACTTCGTGCGCGCTGGCGGCACCGGTTCCGAAAAGCTCACCCCGGCGAGCAACATTCCCGGTGTTGCCTGACGGATTACGACCAATATGGCTGTAGCGAAGATCCACCAGACCACGGCAAGCGCTGCGGCCCAGCCAAATGCCGCCGGCGCAGGCCGCTCGCCAAGTAGGAAAATGGCGACGAGGGCACCGGTGCAGACGGCCAGCATCACGACTAGGTCCCCCCATGCAGATGCCATCAGATTGAGGGCCGGGGGTGGCGGCGAGTCGGGGTCTCGCACCACCGACTTGGGCGGGGCAATTTCATGGGCGCGCTCGGCCAGGGCGTCCCAGTCTCCCAGAACCTGGTCGCGGTTGTCTTCGGTCATCGTTCGACCAGGTTGCCAACAAAGATCTCGAGCTGCATGTCCACTGGGCGTGTTTTGTAGGTCGACACGAACTCGAGAATTCGCGGTATCTCGCTGTCTTCCGGAAGACGCTGCTGGAGATCTGTGAGATAGGTTTCAGCGGCGGGGAGATTGAACGCGCGAAGTTCTTCCAGGGCCGCGTTGAACAGATAGCGGTTATAGGCTGCGATAAGCTCGGGATCGTCGGCACGTGTCGTCATCAACCGCTCGGCAAGCTCGACAGCAGATCGATAATCGCCAGAGTCCGCGGCATCATGGAGATCGGCCGCCGCCGGCTCCACCCCGAGAATTTCTTGGCGTACCGTTTCGAGCCCCAGATCATTGGGGTGGGCCTTCAGTTCGGCTGTCACGCGTTCGTATGCCGCCATCCAATGTCCTTCGGCGAGGAGCTCGCTGCATACCGCCAGACCCTCCGGAATAGGCGTCGGCACCGGTGTGGCAACCGCCGCGCGGTACCGTTCGAGGGCTCGATCAATCCGCACCTGGAAGGGGTCACCAGGGTCGTCGCTGGAGTTTTCCTCGAGCAGGAGGATGGCCTCCTCCACACGTTTCTGCTCGAACATCTCGTTCGCTTCTGCGAGGACCCTGTTCACGACGTTGACCCGTGCTTCAGACTCCGGCTCGGGAGCGAGAACCCCGCCGAACCACATCGCGATCCCGACGAGAGCGACGCCAACAGCTGCCGCTGCAACCCACCTCCACGGGATGTGTTTTGGTTGCACTTTTTTGGATGGCCGGGGTTTCGGCAGGTCGTCGGGCGCGCTCGGCATGGCGGCGATCTCTTCAGAAAGGTCTGCAATCTCTGCAGCCTCATCGGTGAAAAGCTCGTCCTCGAGATCCGGCATCGCGGCGTGTCCGGCGGGTCCTGTCGAATCGGGTTGCGCACCCCGTTGAATTTCCTCCTGGAGGATGGTTGCTTCGACGTGGTTCGGGCTCAACTCGAGAACACGCCGCACAAAATCGGCTGCCAGATCAGAGTCGCCGTGTTGGTGTGCCGAACGCGCATCCTCCAACATAGGTTCGATCCGACGATCGACCTCGTCCTTGGCATGACGGATGTGTTCGATGCGGTCGAGGGCCTCTTCGTGAGAATGGTCTATGAGCAGAATCCTCGACCAGGCGTCAATCGCCCCGCTGTAGTCGTCGTCGGCCGCAGCCGATCCCCCCTTGAACAAAAGATCACGAATCACGGCCTGAGGATCGTTCGGATCGACCTCTGTCTCTTCGGTGTCCTCAACAGCTGCCGCCGGCCCGGTTTCGAAGACTTCGGCGCCAGCTTCTTCATCGTCGTAATATGGTGCATCATCTTGGTCTGCTTGAGGTTCGGGACCGGGCGGCACTTCTTTTTCAGCCGGTTTTTGGGGGGTTATTTCGGCGGCGGCTGAAACGTGCGGTTGGGGAGCAGTGGGAGCCGGCTCCTCTGCGGCAGCAACATCGCCAAAAACATTCGCAGTACCGTCGCCGATGTCTGACACATCCGTGCCGGTGTCGGTGAACAGCTCACCGGTATCGACCTGGGGCCCGAAAATACCCCCGTCAGACTCTTCGAGTTCTTCTTGACGAGCGATTCCATTTTCAAGTCCGGGGGAGGCCTCGACTGTCACGCCGTGCTCTTCTATATCGGCAATGGTCTCCGCTATCCCGGTATGGTGGGGATCAAGCGCCTGCGCCATCATCACGAAGTTGGCCGCTTCGCGAGAATCTCCCTCTGCCAGGGCTTTGCGCGCTTGTTGAAGGAAATGGGTGACCTGAGTGGCGCCCTTGGTTGCATCCTCGATTTGCGACAGGAGAAAGCGCGCTTCCTCGTGGCCCGGGATATCCAGCAACACCTGGTCGACCTTTTCTCGGGCGAGGTCGAAATCGCGTTCGTCGAAGGCTTCGACCGCCTCCACCAAAAGGTTGTTGATGACCGCGGACGTCGGAGCCTGAAGCTGTTCCAAAACGTCCCCGAGATCGATCTCCGTGGCCCCTGAAGACAGTTGCTGGTGAAGGCTTTTAGCGGGTGCGTAGGCGGGGTCCAGCCGGAGCACGAACTCGAGACCGATGAGGGCTTCCTCCTGATTCCCTTGCTGGAGCTTTCCTACCACCTGCTTGAAGGCGGTCATGACTCGATCTTGGGCCTGTTGAGAGAGCTCGGGGTTCCCGGGATACGCCATGTAAACGATGGTAACAGGCAGTTCAGGAGAGGGTCAACGGAACCGACAGGTGACAAAAGTCAGTGGCCGGATGACACGAGTGCGTTTTCAAGGACGATCCGGACCCGGGTGCCGCCCTTTTCCAGAGTGCGCAACTCGAGGGTGCCACCATGCTCGGACACGACGCGATGGACGAGAGCGAGACCCATCCCTGAGCCTCGCCCCTTGGTGGAAAAAAAGGGCTCGAGCAAGGTCTCGGTGTCCTCTGTCGGGAGACCCACACCCGTGTCTACGACCTCAATGATCACGTCCTTTCCCGCGGCCCGAGCCGATATGTCGATGCTGCCGTCGCCGGAAACAGCCCACACGGCATTATCGACGACGTTGACAAGGGCTTGTCGGAGGAGGATCGGATCCACCATGGCATCGATCTCGTCTGGCGGAAGGTTCACGCGAACCTCGACCCCCTCGCGAACTCCGCCGTACAAGGATCTCAGCTCGCGGAAAATTTGCCCGAGATTCGTCGGTTGCGGTTTGACGGCAGGCATCCTGGCGTACTCCTGGAAAGCGTCTACCAACTCTTTCAGACCAGCAACCTGAGAAATGATTGCCTCGCAGCCAGAGGTGACGATTTCTCGGCGCTCGTCGTCGAGGACGTCCGCGCGGCGTTGCATTCTTTCTGCCGCCAAGCGAATCGGCGTCAGAGGATTCCGGATTTCGTGCGCAATACGTTGCGCCACCTCGCTCCAGGCCGCCTGGCGCTGTGCCTGGATGAGTTGTGAGAGATCATCCATGGCCACAACGCGTCCGCCGCCTGGAAGGGGCCTCGAGGTGATGTCCACACGCAGAGTTTCCCCGCCAGCCTCGAGGTCGATCTCGCAACTCAGATCTGCCGGCTGGCCTGGCAATAGCCGTGCGTGAAGTTCCTCCAAGCCGGGCCGGTTGAGATTGTCCAGGGGTTGCCAAATATGTGCCCACTCTTCGTGACCCAGCATTGCAGCCGCTGCAGGATTCGGAAGGAAGTCTTCGCCGTCGGCGCTGACTGATAACACACCGGTGGACACAGTCGCGAACAACGTTGCGAGTTCTTGGTTGGACGTTAAGATCTCGGCCTCGGTAGCTCGGACACGCCGAACCATGGCGTTGAAAGAATTCACCAGCACAGCAACCTCGTCCGAGGCCGGAACCTCGACCTCCTCGAGGGCGTTGCCTTCGGCAACCCGCTGCGTGGCGCCAGCTACAACCAGAAGGGGTTCGGTGAAGCGCCGCGAAAGGTAAAGACCCACCCATACGGTTGCAAAAAGCAGAAGCAGCGTGACGGCGAGAAGAACCAGTACCGTGGTAGCGGTGATGGTGCCCTGGCCTTGCTTCATTTCCTGGAACTGGGCATCGGCGGCAATCGCGTTCTCGAGATGGAGGAGGAGGTCGCGCGGGAGCATGTCCCCGACGACGACGATGCCGCCGCCCTCGATCGGGCTCCAGGCGCGAAGCAACAAGCCGCCGCGCCATCGATCCGCCCGAACTCCGGAGGAGGGAAGATTTTCCCATCTCAGGGGTGGCAGCGATGCCGGAATTCGCCGCGGGTCGGCGACCATTTCTTCGAGGTCTTCTTCTTCATACAACGCGACGAGATCGACTCCGAGCAGACGCTGGAGATGAGCAAGATCTTCGCGGGCGGTGCCACGCTCGAGCTCCTCTGCGGCCACTGCGGCCTGTTGCCGCAGATTTTCTTCGATGAGCTCTCTGAGCTGGACGGTGACTTCCGCACCCCCACGCAGAATCGCTTCGACTGGGGCAGAAAACCAGCGATCGATCGATCCCTGGAGGAGATTGGTTGCAATCAGAAAGATCAGGATGACAGGAACGAACGTGAGCCCAACGTAGGTCAACACCAGTTTGGTGCGGAAACGACTGCCAAGGACCCCTTCGCGCCGGTCGACGGCAAGTCGTATGAGATTCCGCAACAGAATGAAGCTGAGGATGAGAATTAGAGAGACGTCGAGGTACCACAGTACGAAGAGAAGCACCCGGTTGGTCAGTTCTTCAGCAGAAGTTTCCTGGGCGCGTTGCAGGAGATAGAAGCCTCCCGTCGAGAGAATCATCAGGACGATGAATGCCCAAACGAGGAAGCGATTTTCTCGGTGGTACCGCCCCCAGGCGGCACGGAGCCGGCTCATTATTCTTCCCGTTGAGCCTCGAGTTGCACCTCGATCCAATCCGTCCCTTCAGTGGAGGGAAAGATCAACCAGGTGGTTCCACTCGAAAAAACTGCTCGCGACCGCACTCTGAGAAAGGCGTCGCGTCGACCCTTCGGGATCGGTATCTCAATTGGGGGCGGTGCTGCGAGCCATTGCTCGGCGACCTCCGCCGAGTCGACCTCGCGGCTGGCGGTGGTTGAACCGTTGACAATCAATTGACAAAGATACCGACCTGTTACTGCATCGAAGGTGACGGTGGTGCGAGCCACGCCCTTCCATATCTTGCGGTCCGGGAAAAACTTTCGCCTGGAATAAACGCGCAAGAGATAATCGATCTCGACCCGTGCCCCAGAAGACACCGCCCCGATCACCGACTCGGGAACTCCGGAAGAGAGCCCGCACTGAATAACCAATTCCTCTTCACCTCGATCGACATCGAGAATGATCGGGTTGGCGGTGATACTCGCCATCAGCAGGACGACGACTGCGAGACTCGACATGGTGCGCCGATTCTACCGCGGAATCAGCCAAAGATGTTGCCGCGGATGGTACAGTGGATCGATTCAATGACTTGCGTGGAGGGGTGGTGATGGGCGCCAACATACCGGGCTGGTCACCGGAGATCGAACGAGGGTTCAAGGAGATCCTCTTTCGCTTTCTGGAGGAGATCCAGTGCACCAGAGCAGCGCTCTATCTCTATGTTCCCGAGGGAAAGTTCCTGCTCGCCACCCAGTATGGTTTCGGCCGTCGTGATGTGCTGGCCGTCGAGCATGGCCTCCAGGACCCGATGGTGCGACGGGTCCGCGATCTCGAGTCGATGCCTACCGCATTCAATCGCAAACAAGATCTCGGAGAACTCAAGGACTACCTGAAGAGTGCCGGAAACTCCAAACTTCTCCTCGCTCCACTGATCGCAAACGGCGAGATCATTGGCTTTGTCGATGCGCGAGACAAGGGGCGCAAGCGAGCCTTCGAGAAGGCCGACGTCGCCAGCGCCAAGGCCATCGCGTCCGCGATGGTCGAGTACGCTGGACGCACCGGGTACATTTTCTCGGAAGACGAGGTGGCGGGGCCCGAGGAAAAAGGACCGCTGACTACGGGGCCAGTCGTGCTCGGACCTCCCCGAGCGCCGATGCTCGATGAATCGGGCCTGGAGAACATCCATGATGCGGCGCTCGAAGCGGTTCTCGATCATCAGGTGGTGGCTGTTGCTGTAACGCTGATGACGCAGGAGGAGGCTGCCACCCTCGTCAACCAACGAGAGGGAAACTCGGATTTCGACCGTGACGCGCTCGTGCGTCATCAATGTTCGGCCCTTGCCGAGGCGGGCATCGCTCCGCCTGACCGGGGCGCGTGGCAAATCGAGGTGCGTGCGGTGCCGACCACCGCTGATCCATCTCCCTCGCCGGTGATCGCATCGGCAGTTCTGATTGAGAGCCCCGATGTCGGCGCACTGGCGGCGTCGGTCATATCGGGTGGAGGCGCAAGCAGCGCCCGGGCAACGCTGATGCGTCTTCAGGCGCGTGCAGAGGATGCAAAAGAGAAATCCGCCCTCAGGTTTTCGCGCCGCAGTTTGGCGCGACGCCTGCTCCAGCCAGGGGCGCGCACCTATCCCGATCTCGTCGCCCACTCCGAGGCAGTCTCCAGGCTCGTCTTCTCGATGGCCAAGGAACTCGAGTTGGGTCCGGCCCAGGCCGAAGAAGCGGCGCTCGCTGGCCTGCTCCACGATGTCGGCATGCGCGAACTCGATTACGAACGCCTTTACCGTTCGGCTTCACCGTCGGCTGACGATCGCGTACGATTTCAGAAGCATCCCGTCATCGGCGAGAGAATCCTCTTTGGCACGGGTCTGGACAACATAGTGAATGCGGTTCGGCATCACCACGAAAGATGGGATGGCACGGGTTACCCCGACCGTCTGGCTCGCGATGACATTCCGTTCCTTGCCCGATTGGTTCACGTCGCCGAGGTCTACGATGTACTCACATCACCAGGCCGTTATCGTCCGACGGTGAGCCAGGAAAGAGCATTTGAAGTCATAGAACGGGGCAAGGGCCATCAGTTCGACCCGGAGATCGTGGAGGTGCTCGCGAAGGTGGTCCAATGAGCGAAGGCCGCAGGGTCCTGGCAACCAACCGAAAAGCTCGTCACGTATATCATCTTCTCGAAAGAGAAACGGCTGGTATCGAGCTTCTCGGCACAGAGGTGAAGGCGATCCGTGACGGGAAGATCAACCTCAAGGAAGCGTATGTCGCATTTGTCGGGGGGGAAGCCTTCCTGGTCGGTTGCCACGTGGGCACTTACGAAGCCTCGGGCTATGCCCATCACGACCCGATTCGCCGACGCCGATTGCTGCTCCACAAACGCCAAATCGAGCGACTGTCAGCCAAGGTCCAGGAAAAGGGCCTGACAGTGGTGCCGCTGAGCGTTTTTTCCGAGGGGAACTGGATCAAGGTGGAGATCGCTCTTGCGCGCGGCAAACAGTTGCACGACAAGCGCGAGACTCTGCGCCGGCGCACACTCGATCGCGAAGCCGAACAGGCGATCAAAGAGCGCGGCCGTTAGATTTGCGACAATCGGGGAATGGTATAATCGCGGCGTAAACGTCGCCTGGTTGGTGGCGGCCGTAAGGTACCGTGTTGCAGTGTGGAACGAGCGGGAACGCCGCGGTTCGGTCAGGTGTTTCTTTGATTGACGCCGGTTGCGGGCCCAACCACCGTGCACTGGCCTCAGCGGCCGGTGAGGGTTGAATCCACCTTACAGGTGCGGGAAGCACGAACGCGGCCGGAGCGAATGAAACCCATGGACACGGAGAATGCCGGATGCAGGAAGACATTATCATCCGCGGAGCTCGCGAGCATAATTTGGCCAATATCGACGTCACCATCCCGCGTGATCGTCTGGTAGTGATCACCGGAGTTTCAGGCTCCGGCAAGTCATCTCTGGCGTTCGATACCCTGTTTGCCGAGGGCCAACGACGGTACGTGGAATCGCTGTCAGCCTACGCCCGCCAGTTCCTCGACCAGATGGAAAAACCCGACGTCGACACCATCGACGGGCTGTCGCCGGCGATTTCGATCGAGCAGAAGACGACGTCGCGGAACCCCAGGTCGACGGTTGGCACGGTCACCGAAATACATGATTACCTGCGCCTCTTGTGGGCTTCCATTGGCCAGCCTGAATGCCCGGACTGTCAGCTACCGATCCGCCCGCGGAGCGTCCAACAGATGGTCGATCATCTCCTCGGCCTGCCCGAAGATACCCGGTTCATGCTCCTGGCACCGGTCGTCGAGGGGCGCAAAGGAGAACACAGGAGGGTCTTCGCTCAAATGGTCAGGGAAGGCTTCGTCAGAGCGCGGGTAGACGGCAAGATCACCGATGCCGGGGAGCCCGCCGAGCTCGACCGCAAGCGGAGGCACACCATCGAGGTCGTGGTGGATCGACTTTCGGTTCGCGAGGGGGTCGCCACGCGCCTTGCAGATTCTCTGGAGACCGCTCTGCGAGTCGGTGAAGGGTTGGCGCTGGCGGTCCTGGAAGATGGTGATGAAATAGTCCTGTCTGCGCGTCACGCCTGCCCCAGGTGCGGTTTCTCGCTGACCGAGATATCTCCGCGCCTGTTCAGCTTCAACTCGCCCCAGGGAGCGTGTCCAACCTGTTCCGGTCTGGGCTTCCTGCGCGAGGTCGACCCTGACAAGCTCATCCTCGACCCCGAACGGTCGCTGGCCAGTGGTTGCCTCGCGATGGTCGGCAAAAACCCAGGCTCCTGGTTCCGCCACCAGGTAGAGCAGATGTCGGAAGCGCTCGGCTTCGATCTCCAGACTCCGTGGCGCCGCCTGCCCGAGGAGGTCCGTCAGGTGCTGATGTACGGGACCGACGGAGAACACGAGTTCGTGTGGGAAGGACGAAAGGGAGCGTACCGATATCGCGATCGATTTGAAGGGGCACTTCCGCGGCTCGAGCGGAGGTTCGCCGAAACCAGCTCCGAGGCAGTACGCCGTGAGCTCGAAAAGTATATGTCTTTCGCAGCGTGCGGCGACTGCAAGGGGACGCGCCTCCGTCGCGAAGCGTTGTCGGTCAAAATTGCGGGCAACAGCCTGGTCGAAGTCTCGGCGCTACCTGTGAATCGTGCCCTGGATTGGTTTGACGATCTCGAACTATCCGAACGGGATGCGGAAATCGCCGCAAAGATCCTGCGAGAGGTCCGCGACCGCCTCGGCTTCCTGGTGTCGGTCGGGCTCGACTACCTGACCCTCGACCGTATGGCGGGCACGCTGTCGGGCGGTGAAAGTCAACGAATTCGACTCGCGACCCAGGTCGGTTCGAAGCTGATGGGGGTCCTCTACGTCCTCGATGAACCCTCGATCGGGCTTCATCAGCGGGATAATCGGAGGCTATTGGAAACCCTTAAGGGGATGCGAGACCTCGGCAACACCGTGGTTGTAGTCGAACATGACGAGGAGACGATCCGTGAAGCGGACTGGGTGATCGATCTCGGTCCAGGGGCGGGCCGCAATGGTGGGCGGGTGGTCGCGAGCGGACCACCTGAATCGTTGGAATCCGTCGAAGAATCCCTCACCGGCGCGTATCTCTCTGGAAAACGCTCCATACCGGTGCCAGCCAATCGGGCTCAGGGGAACGGGCACCGGTTGGTGATCCGTGGTGCGGCCGAGCACAACCTGAAAGAGATCGATGTCGAGCTACCCCTTGGCCGCCTGATTTGTGTAACTGGCGTCTCGGGCTCCGGAAAATCAACGCTGGTGAACGAGATCGTCCACAAGGCCGTTGCCCACGAACTCTATGGGACGCTGGCCAAGCCCGGTCGACACGCAGGTGTCGACGGAGTCGATCTTCTCGACAAGGTGATCGCGATCGACCAGTCGCCAATCGGTCGCACACCGCGCTCCAATCCCGCGACCTACACCAAGGTCTTCGATCCGATCCGAGCACTGTTTGCCGCGACCACTGACGCCCGAGCTCGTGGCTACAAGCCGGGGCGATTCTCGTTCAACGTTCGCGGAGGCCGCTGCGAGGCCTGTCAGGGCGCCGGCCAACTTCGCATCGAAATGCATTTTCTCCCCGACGTTTTCGTCACCTGCGATCAGTGCAAGGGCTCCCGATACAACCGCGAAACCCTCGAAGTCCACTACAAGGGCCTCAGCATCGCGGAGGTGCTTGATATGACTGTGAATCAGGCGCGTGAGGTCTTTGGGTCCGTGCCGAAGATCGTCCGAGTACTGGACACCCTGATCGCCGTTGGGCTGGGTTACCTTCACTTGGGTCAGCCGGCCACCACCCTTTCGGGTGGAGAAGCGCAGCGTATCAAGCTCTCACGAGAGTTGGCCAAAAGAGCAACTGGTCAGACGCTGTACCTGCTCGATGAACCGACGACCGGGCTCCACTTCGACGACGTGCACAAGCTCCTTGCGGTGCTTCACGCTCTGGTTGATCGCGGCAATACGGTTGTCGTCATCGAACACAACCTCGATGTCATCAAGACCGCCGACTGGATTCTCGATCTCGGCCCAGAAGGTGGTGAGGCGGGTGGTGAGGTCGTGGTTGCCGGTACGCCCAACGAGGTCGCGAAGTGCAAAGGTTCCCACACTGGTAAGTTCCTGAAGAATTTGTTATGAGGCCAGCCGCGGCAGGAGTTTCGCGGACAATTCCGGTCAAGCCAGGATCGAATACCCACCGTCCACAATCAGCGTCTGGCCATGGATCATGGATGCATACTCGGTGCACAGGTAAACCACCACATTCGCGACATCCTGCGGATGAACCAATCGCCCAGCCGGGGTCCGTTCCCGAGCGCTTTCCAGGAGCTGTTCGCGGTTCGGAAAATGCAGCAGCGCGTCGGTATCCACTGTGCCCGCTGAAACTGCGTTGATCCGAAGCCCTTCGGGCGCGAATTCCGCCGCCAGGTGACGCACCATCGACTCCAGGGCGGCCTTGGATGCACCGACCGCAGTGTAGTTGGGGATGGCTCGTAATGCACCGAGCGAGGACACCGCGACCAGGGCTTTCTCGCCACGCGAGGACAGATTCAGAAAATGCTGGGTTATTGGCAACAAGGCGGCAGCGTTGATATGCATGGCCCAATCGAAGTGGTGCATAGTGAGCTCTCGGGCAGGCCTGAGTACTCCGGATGCCGCGTTCGAGACGACAATGTCGAGCCCTCCCCACGCCGCGTCGATCGCGGAGAAGAGTCGCTCCACATGCTCTGGCTTGGCCACATTTCCCTTGAGCACGAGGGCTCGGACACCCCGTGCCTCGATCTCTGCCGCAGTCTCTTCCGCTCGTGCCCTGTTCCGGAGGTAATTGATTGCCACGTCAACCTTGAAATCGGCCAGGGAAAGAGCAATCGCGCGGCCGATGCCGCGAGACGACCCGGTCACCAAGGCTCGATTACCACGGAGTTTGAGATCCATTTGCACCTCCTGGGTCACAAACTACCCTCTGAATCGCCAGAAAACAAGCGGGGACAGGGGTTTTCTGGTGATTTCCCCTTGACAGCGCGACAGCAGGCCGCCAATATGTTCACTACATCAAAAACCTGGAGGTTCCGATGAACAAGACTGAAATGGCGATGAAGCTTGCAAAGAAGACCGGCATCAGTCAGGGCAAGGCCGCGGAGATCATCGACACGATGTTCTCTGCCCATCCGCGCAAGGGCCTGATTGCCACTGCTTTGGATGCAGGTGAGAAGGTGACGATTCCCGGCTTCGGCACGTTTGCCACCAAGCAGCGCGGTGCGCGCCAGGGCCGCAATCCGGCCACCGGCGCGACGATCATGATTCCGGCGAAGAAGTACGTGCACTTCAAGCCGGGCAAGACTCTCCGCGAGCGCGTCGAGAAGTAAGGAGCGGGTTGCCGCCGGTTTTGCGGGGTCGAACCTCTGCGAACCGCGGTGAGAAGCCGACCCTGCCTGGGTCGCTTATCGAGGCCGGGCTGACGCCCGGCCTCGTCATTTTTTGACGGATTTTGCCGTCGTCATCGGGTGACGAAACGATAGGCCTTGGTGACGGTGACGCGGGTTTTCACCCGCACGTCGTCTTTTGTCGCCGGCCTGAATCGGTATTTTCTGACAGCGTCCATCACCGCCTGTGGAATCCCGAAGCCCTCGTGATCGGCTCGGAGGACTGTCAGGTCCTCAACTGCTCCTTTGGCATTGACCGTCGCCTGCAGAATCACGATCCCGCGTCGCCTCGAATGGAGGGCGGCCCGCGGCCATGCGACCGGAGCTTCCTTGAGGATGACCGGCAGCGTGTCCACATTTGAAGGGTCGACAAAATCATTCTCGGCCACCACCGAAGGCGGCACGGCATCTGTCGGTTGCAGTGGGGCGGCGGCGGTCGGAGAGATTGTCGGCCGCGGCGGCGGTCGGGTTTCAGCAACTGCTGTCGCCTCTTCCGGAGGTGGGGGACTGGCTACCGACTGGAGTTCGGCCTCGAGCTGCGCCGCTTCGGCGGCCTGGATGTGCTCTGCCTCGAGATCCGCCTCCTGCTGAAGCTTTGCCTCTTCCTCGGCCGCGATCTGACGTTGGAGCTCCTCGCGACGGTGCTCCTCCTCACTGTCGCTCTGTCCTTGCGAGGCGCGGCGCTCGCTGTCGGCCAGACGCCGCTGCAGCTCCTCGATCTTTTCCTGCCGTGCGGTCAGCTCCTGGCGTATCTCCTCTTCTTTCTCCGCCATCATGTCGGAGACCAGGGCTTCAGCCAACTTTCGCATCTTCTCGTCCTGAGCTCGACGCTGGGCAGCGATCTCCTCGGCGGTGGGCGTTGGTGGGGGTGGGGGAACCGATGATCCTCGGCCAATCGTGAACCATAGGATCAGGGCAGTCGCTGCCGCGGCGACGACACCAGCGCCAATCCACAGGCCCCTGCCGGCTCGAGAGTGTTGCTCGCCTGAACTCGGTGACTCCATGATGGCCTCTGGATCTACGACAGGTTTCAGATACGGCCCGACGTCGATCTTCCTTTCTGCGGCGATCTGCTCTTCCTCGGCTTCGATCTCGGAACGGAAGAGGCGATCGACGAAGAGTGCGAGGTTGAAGGTCGTGGGACTGTAGGCGCCTCCGTAGAGAAGCCTGTCGAGCTCCTTCTTGAAATCGGCGGCAGAACCGAAGCGGTTCTCGGGGCGTGGGGCAAGTGCACGCTCGAGCA